>CAZQLF010000217.1:0-5837 GCA_964594035.1 uncultured Rhodospirillaceae bacterium
CTCACTGTAGCCGGCACTAGTCGAGTTTCTGACCAAGGGCCCTGTGACGGAGGAGATGTGCACGATGCGGCCATAGCGCCGGCGCATCATCGGCGAAAGTACGGCGCGCGTGGTCCGGAAGGCGATGTTGAGATTGAGCTCGATGGCGCGATTCCATTCCGCATCGCTGATGCGATGAAGATGCGAAGATCTTTGCGCCACGCCGGTCTGCACCATGCCGGCATTGTTCACCAAGATGTCGATTCCGCCGAGCGCGCGTGTCGCATCCGCCACCAGACGATCGACGGATTTTGCCTTCGCGAGATCCGCGACGAATGCGACATGACCTTCGCCTTGCGGTAGCTCATCAAGCCGGTCATGGATTCGCTTCGTTGTTGAAGTTATCGCAACGCGTGCACCCTGCCGGGCCAGGATAAGCGCGGTGGCAAAACCGATTCCGTTTTCGCTTCCAGCTCCAGTGACGAGCACCCGGCGCCCTTCCACACCCGCCATGCCAACCAGCTCCTTTTTTATCAATCGTCTACGCGCGACACCTTAGCGGTGGAATCTGGCTATGTCAGAAAGGGGGTTGGTAATGGCTTATTAATGTCACAGGCTGTGGCAGGAATCGGGATCGACGCTATAGGGAATCACGGGCGGGAGGGGACCTTGCTCGTTTTCGATGTGCTTTATCCACCGCTGGAAGGCCGGATAAGGCGCCAGGTCGAAGCCGGCGTCCTCGGCCCGGTGGCTGTAGGCATAAACCGCGATGTCCGCGATCGAATAGTCACCCACCAGATACGGGCGTTGCTCGAGCTCACACTCAAGGGCTTGTAGGGCGGTCGTGGCCATCTTCTCGCGCGCTGGTGCTTCTGCTTTCCGGGCCTCGTATTTGCCCGTCAACCGCCAATAGCGCAGCGACCCGATGGTGGGTTCGACGTAGCTCTGCTCGAAAAACAACCATTGGAGGATTTTGGCCCGGCGCAGGCGATCTTGCGAAAAATACCGGGTTCCCTCCGCCAAATAACACAAAATCGCGTTCGACTCCGCGATGAAGATTCCGGGCATGGGCTCCAGCACCGGAACAGCACCGGCGGGATTTTTCGCGAAAAAATCCGGCGTGTGAGACTCGCCGCGGAAGATCGCGACCGGCACGGATTCATATGCAGCGCCAAGGTGTTGCAGCAGGGCGCGGGCCTTCCAGGCGTTCTGCGAGGCCGCGTAATCGTAGAGCTTCATTGATTTTCTCCTTCCTGGACGAGACGAGGAAATTAGGCAGGAGAGGGCGCTAAGTCGCTCCGTTTCTTGCTCCTTTGTCGCGCGGATTCCGTGTGTTCCGGGAGAGGGCGCTAGCAAAAAGTGGTTAACGGATCGTCAACAATGTGCGTGATAGTCCCATGATAGTTGCAACGCCTCGGCCATTGTTTTCGGCCATTCTATCGGGGAATGCCACGCGGTGGTCGCGCGGCAATTGTGTATCGCGAGTAATCCAACCTGACAGGAGATTGTTATGACTGTTGTTACCAAGACGGCTCTGCCGCTCGATAGTGCACCGCTTGCTCAACCATTGCGCGCTCGTCGTCCAGTGGATTTTTCACTGCTCGACAGCGCTTCGTCTGCCTTCGTTGCTCCTAGCATCGCGCCGCAGACCAGCAGCGATCCGACGGAACTCACGCTCGGCGAACTCGACGCCGTGCTCGATCATGGTTCGAAGATCTACTGGCAGTACATGCGTCCGCACGGCAAGCCCAGCTTCACGCTCGGACTGCTGCGCGACATGAAGGCCTCGCTCGATCACGTCACGCGCATCTTCGCCGACAGCTCTGCGGTTGAGCCGCCGGTGCGCTACACGGTCATGGCTTCGCGCATGCCCGGCATCTTCAATCTCGGCGGCGATCTGCGTCACTTCGCCGAGCTGATCCGCAACAAGGACCGCGCCACGCTGCGCCAGTACGCTCATGCCTGCATCGACGTGCAGCATCCGCGTGCGGTGAAGCTCAACCTGCCGGTCGTCTCGATCTCGCTGGTCCAGGGCGATGCGCTGGGCGGCGGTTTCGAAGCGGCACTCGCCGACGACGTCATCATCGCCGAAAAGAGCGCCAAGTTCGGTCTGCCGGAATGCCTGTTCAACCTGTTCCCGGGGATGGGCGCGCTCAGCTTCCTGACCCGCAAGATTGGGGCCCCGCTGGCTGAGAAGATGGTGTTCAGCGGCAAGATCTACACCGCCTCGGAATTGCACGAGATGGGCGTGGTCGATGTGGTTGCCGACGACCAGATGGGCGAGCAGGCGGTCTACGACTTCGTCGAGAAGACCGAGCGTTCCTTCGCCTCGCGCCGTTCCGTCTATGCTTCCCGCCAGATCATCAGCCCGGTTTCGCGTGACGAGCTCGTCCGCATCACCGAGATGTGGGTCGAGGCGGCGTTGACGCTGACGGCGCTCGATCTGCGCAAGATGGAGCACCTGGCGGCGGCGCAGGACCGTCGTTGGGCTTCGGTCAAGCGGGCCCTGGCGGCTGAGTAATGCGCCATCCGCTGAGATCGGCCGGCATGGAGATTCCATGGCGAGAGGACCGGGCATGCGCCCGGATTCTCACCTGGCAATCGCCTTCGCCAGTCGTGGCGGATCGACGACCACAAAGGTGATGACGTGAACCGACGACAATCGGGCAGGCGGATATCGGACTGGTGTGCTGGGAGGGCTGAGTCAGGTCAGCCTCATCCCGGCCTCGGCCGCCAGCCGGCCCGATGAAGAGGTGGATGTGGGGCGGGTGGATATTGCGCTGGCTTGTGCTGGGAGGGCTGAGTCAGGTCAGCCTCATCCCGGCCTCGGCCGCCAGCCGGCCCGATGAAGAGGTGGATGTGGGGCGGGTGGATATTGCGCTGGCTTGTGCTGGGAGGGCTGAGTCAGGTCAGCCTTAACCGGCTTAGGCCGGCCCCGCCCGATGATGCGTGGATGCCCCAAGATGGGCAGGGTGGGTAGCGCCGAGCCCTCGAAACGGCTCAGGAAGGCTGGCGGTTGGCCGCCCTCTCGCGCAAGTGCTGGCGGGCGGCGGCGCGGAAGCGCTCGAACTCGTCGGCCAGCGCACGGACCTTGTCCTTGGCCGAGCGCTCGACCTCGTGCCGGGGCGCATTGCACAGGAACGAGCAGATCTTCTGGACCCGGCGTGCTCCGACATGGGCAGCACTGCTGCGCAGCGCATGGGCCAGGTCGCGCACGTCGCGCAGGCTGCCATTGGCGGCGGCCGTGCGCAGATGGCTCAGGGTCACGCCTGATTCCTGCAGGAACGCCTCGATAATCTCTTCCAGGAAGGTACCGCCCGGATCGATGGCCTCGAGATCGGCCAGCGCCTGAACGGCGATGACCGGGTCGCTTTCGCCCTGGAAGCGCGGATGGCTGGCGATCTCGGCGACCACATCGTCCAGTGCCGCATCGGCCTCCTCGGCCGCCGCCGGCTTGCTGGTCTGTTCGTCGATCACTTCCAATAGCCTGGCCGCCTCCACCGGTTTGGTGACGTAGGCGTCCATACCGGCCTCTTCGCAGAGCTTGCGGGTCTCCATCGTCGCATCGGCCGTCAGCGCCACGATGGGCAGATGCGGATCCCCCATATGGGCCATGCGATAGATTTTGGTCACGTCCAGGCCGCTCGTGCCTGGCATGTTGACGTCCATCAGCACGATATCGAACTTGCCCTTGTCGAGGGCGTCGAGGGCCTGGTCGCCGTTTTCCACCATCTTCGCCGTGTGGCCAGCGCGCTCCAGGATCTTGGCCGTCACCTTGCGGTTCACGGGGTTGTCTTCGGCCACCAGAACACTCAAGCGCCGGCGCTCGCGCGTCATCGCGCTGTGGCGCTGCTGGTCGGCGATAGCGTCGCGCCGTGCCGTGTCGAAGCTGCGCAGCGCGTGGGCGGCGCGGTCGAGTGCCACCGGATCGAGCGGCAGGTCGAGGATGGTCAGGAAGCTGCGCTCGAACTCTGCCGTCTCCTCCGGCTGGCCGGCAAACTCGCGCAGCAGCACCGGTACGAACTCGCAATCCGGCTGCAGGGTGCGCAGGCCCTCGACGAAGGCGACCGGCGCTTCCGGCAGTGCACGAGCATCGAGCAGCAGCGGGTGATAGCGCCCGCCCGCTTCGCGCCGGGCACCCAGCCCACGCCGCAGTTCCGCCAGCCCCGCCGCCACGACGAGTTGTGTGCCGGTCGGCGTCAGCGCCGCGGTCACAGTGCGGGCAAGCGCCGCATCGCGCGACATGAGCAGGATGCTGAACGGCACCTCGGCTTCCGCCGTCTCGGCCACGGGCCGCGTCTCGAACGGCAGGACCACCCAGAATGTCGAGCCCTGTCCCAGTTTGCTGACGAGGCCCACATCGCCGCCCATCACCTGGGCAAGCTCGCGCACAATGGCCAGACCAAGACCGGTGCCGCCGAAGCGCCGGTTGGTCGCGCCATCCGCTTGCGTGAAGCTCTCGAAGACCGATTTCTGATGTTCCGGCGCGATACCCACGCCGGTATCGGTGACGCTGAAGCGCAGCACACTGCGCTTGGCGTCCTGGCGCTCGAAGGCGACGCGGAGAGCGACGTGGCCTTTCTCGGTGAACTTGACCGCGTTGGCAACGAGATTGGTCAGGATCTGGCGCAGATGCTGGCGCCCGCCGCGCAGCGCAAAGGGTGCCACTGAATCGACATGGACGACGAGGCGCAGGTTCTTGCGCTCGGCCGTGGGCCGCAGGATCGAGACAAGATCGGCGAGTTCGGCATGGAGGTCGAAATCGACGATGTCGATCGCCATCTTGCCGGCTTCGATTTTGGAGAAGTCCAGGATCTGGTCGATGAGCGAAAGCAGGGCCCGGCCGGAGCTTGCAACCGTGCGCGTCATATCGCGCTGTTCGGTATCGAGGCGCGTATCCTGCAGCAGGTCGCTCATGCCGATGATGGCGTTCAGCGGCGTGCGCAGCTCATGACTCATGACCGCGAGGAACCGGCTCTTGGCCTGGTTGGCCTGCTCGGCCTGGGCCTTGGCTTCCGTCAATTTTTTGATCAGGCTCGCGACATAGGCCGGCAGCACGATCAGGCCGGTGACGAGGCCGAAGGCCAAGTGCGGCTGAGCCTGCCAGTAGTCGGTCAGGATGACGGGCAGGAAGCCGACGACGCTGGCGAGAGCCGAATAGGCGAGGTAGCGGATGCCGTAGCGGAAACCGTTGCCGAAGGTGATCCAGAGATAGAGCGGATAGAGTGGCGTTCCCGACTCCCGGCCCCAGAACATGAGGGCCGAGAGCGTGCTCATATCCGTGACCATCGCCAGGATGCGGCGCAGCGGCGAAACCGCCGGGCTGATTATGATCGCCGCAACATAGCCCACGGAAATGGTGAGATAGGCGCCCGCCCAGATGGCGCCGAACAGCAGGCGGTCCTCGCTGAAGCCGCGCATCCAGGCGAGGATGAGAAAATAGATCGCCAGGATCGCGACGATGATGATCCGGACGATGGCCTGTTCGTGTTCGCTGTCGGTGCGCCCTTTCAGGCGACCCTTGGCAAGGGCGAGGCCTCGCTTCAGCGCACCGGTCTGTTGAGCGGATACGGCCAGCTCAGACATGCTCGGCGTGCTGGACGCAGCGCTCGGCCGGCAGGTCGACACTCACCGACGTGCCGCTGCCGATCGCGCTGCTGATATTGAGGGCGCCGCCATGCAGGCGCGTCAGCTCGATGGCGAGCGACAGGCCAAGGCCCGTGCCGGCATGGGAGATCAGGGCCGATTTGTTGATGCGTCCGAACCGCGCCTTGGCCACCGGGATGTCCTGCTCGGCGATGCCTACGCCCGTGTCGGAGACGACGAAGCGCAAGCCGCCGGTATCGTTGATGCTGGCG
>CAZQLF010000218.1:0-5831 GCA_964594035.1 uncultured Rhodospirillaceae bacterium
GTCGGGAAGGGCGTGTGCTTGCCCAGGGGGTGGAAGGGTTGGCAAACGGTCCGGCGCCCGATGCCGGGACCCGGCTTCGGGCGACCGTGGCCAATGCCTGGCCGGAACTGAAACGGGTTGGCCTGAAGCCCGGCGCCAGCCGATCACGGTTGCGCTTTGTCGATAGCCCGGAAGCGGCGGTGGATGGCGTGGATTTCATCCAGGAAAGCGCCACCGAGAATGAAGATCTGAAGCGCAGGCTTCACGCGCGCATCGATGCGGCCGCCCCCGGCGATGTGATCATCGCATCCAGCTCTTCCGGGCTTTTGCCGAGCCGCTTCCAGGCCGATTGCCGCCATCCGGAGCGCGTGCTGGTCGGCCATCCATTCAACCCGGCCTATCTGCTGCCGCTGGTCGAAATCCTGGGTGGCCAGAAGACGGCAGCTTGGGCGATCGACGGCGCCGCCGCCTTCTATGAGACGCTGGGCATGCGCCCCTTGAAGGTAAAGGTGGAAGTGCCGGCTTTCATTGCAGACCGGCTGCAGCATGCGTTGTGGCGCGAGGCGCTGCATCTCATCGCCGACGGCGTGTGCAGTACCAGCGATATCGACGATGCGATCCGCTTCGGGCCGGGCTTGCGTTGGTCATTCTTCGGCACCTGCCTGATTTTCCATCTGGCGGGCGGGCAGGAGGGCATGACCCATTTCATGCGCCAGTTCGGGCCCCTGATGGATCTGCCCTGGTCCAAATTGAAAGGCCCGGCGATCACGCCGGCTCTGGTCGAGCGGCTGGTGCAAGGGACGAGCGAACAGGCCGGCGGCAAATCGATCAAGGATCTGGAGCGGTTTCGCGACGATTGCCTGATCGAGATCGAAAAGACCCTGGCCAAGGTGCGTGCCCGCCACGGGATCGATGTGGCAGCCGGTGCGCGCCGGGCCCGGAAGCGGGTGCGGCCGCCAGCGAAGAAATCTCAGCAGCGCCTGGCGAAGTCTAAAGCTCAGCGGCGCTTCGCTCCGGGCAGGTCCAGGCCGTTGACGCAGTCGCGCAAGCGGCCGGCGAAGAGATAGTCGCAGGCCGTCTCTGCCGATTTGCGGCGGAGGTCTTCGAGGCTCGACGGGCTGTAGAAGGCCGAATGCGGCGTGATGATCAGCCGGCCGGCGAGCGCCGGATCGTTCGCCTGCAACGCCTTCAGCAGCGGCTCATTGCCGGTCGGCGGCTCGACGGGAAATACGTCGAGCCCGGCGCCGGCGAGACGGCCTGAGCGCAGACCGTTGAGCACGGCATCGAGATCGACCACGGGGCCCCGCGAGGTGTTCACGAGGAACGCGCCGGGTTTCATCTTGCCGACGGTAATGGGGTTGATCAGGTTGCGCGTTTCCTCGGACAAGGGCGTGTGCAAGCTGACCACATCGGCGGCGCCGAGCAGCTCATCGAGCGTCCCTGCGCGGGTGATGCCCAATGCCAGCTCGGTTCCGGTCGTCCGGTAGGGGTCGAAGAAGACGACCTGCATCCCCAGGCCCTTGGCGCGTAGCGCCGTGGCGGTGCCGATGCGGCCCAGCCCGATGACACCAAAGACGCAGCCCGACAGGCGGCGGATCGTTGGCGGCGTAGCAAAAGCCCAGCCGGTATTGAAATCGGCCTTGAGTGCATTGTGGTAGGCGACGATGCCGCGGGTCAGCGACAGCATCAGGGCAATAGCATGATCGGCAACGTCGGTGGTTCCGTAATCGGGCGTGTTGCACACCGGAATGCCCAGGGATGCGCAGGTCGCGACATCGACCTGGTCGAAGCCGACGCCGGCGCGCACGATCAGCCGGCAACGATCCAGCCGCTTGATCAGCGAGCCGTCCAGATTGGCATCGTGGTAGCAAACGATGGCGTCAAATTCCCGCCAGAGCGCCGCGTCATAAGGCGGGATTTCATTGTCGTGAAACACGCTGAGGATAGCGCGATCGCCGAAAACGTTTTTCTCGATCGCGGCGTCGCCAGCGAACTGTGCGTCTGGGTACAGAATCTTGAGTGTCATGGATGCTCTGGAGGAAATCTGGCAATCAGGCGGAGCGGCGGATCCGGGCGTCCGGCCGCTTGACGAGATCGGGCAGCAGTCTGGTGCCGAGACCACTGCCGCTCATCGGATGCACATGACCATCCTTCATCTGCGGCAGGTCGGTCACAATCTCCTTGTACCAGCCGGTGTAGAACGAGCGCACCGATTCCTGTACCAGCGTGTTCGGTGCATTCAGCGCCAGATGGACCGAGGCGGTGTAGGTGATCGGCCCTGTGCAATCATGGGGCGCGATCGGCAGATGGTGCGCCTCGGCATAAGAGGCGACCTTGCGTGCCTCCGAGATCCCGCCAATCCAGCTTAGATCAGGCATGACGATACCGATGGCGCCGCGGCTGATGAACTCGCGATAAGCCGCACGGGTTGCCAGGGTTTCGCTCGCCGTGATCGGCACGCGGGTTGAGCGGGCAAGTTCCGCCAGCGCATCGGCATTGTTCATACGGATCGGATCTTCGAACCAGAAGGGATCAACCTCCTCCAGCGCCGCCATGATCCGCTTGGCCATCGGCATGTTCCACAGAGTGTGCAGCTCCACCATGATGTCCATGCGGTTGCCCACAGCCTTGCGGATCTTGCGGAACGGCTCGATCGCCTTCTCGAGATCGGGGCCGGAGATGTAGGTGCCGTTGCTGTTCGCGGCATAGGCATCGAACGGCCAGATCTTCATGCCGGTGATGCCTTGCTGCAGCAGACTCTCCGCGAGCTCATCGGCACGATTGAGGAATGCCTCGAAATCCTCATAAGGCCCTTCAGCCTGCTCGCCGATGGGCTGCCACTCGCCGGTGATGCGATTCAATTTGCTGCGGACATAGCCGTAGCCCGCGCAGGTGTTGTAGGTGCGGATTCTATCGCGGCTGAGCCCGCCCAGAAGCTGGTGGATGGGCTGCTTCGTCGCCTGGCCGAAGATATCCCAGAGCGCGATGTCGATGGCGGAGAGGCCGCGCATCTCGGCGCCCGTGCCGCTGAAGCCGACATAGGTCGCGCGCAGATGATTGGAATGCTCGTCGATACGCAGCGGATCCTTGCCCAGCAGATAGGGCGCGACACTCTCATGGATATAGCCCGCGACGGCATCGGCACCGAAGAAGGTTTCGCCGAGGCCGATCAGGCCTTCATCCGTATGCACATGGACCCAGCAGAGATTGGCGAACTCTGCCAGTTGAATCGTCTCGATGGCCCGCACTTTCATGATGCGCCGTCAATGTTCGATCACGGTATGGGCGACGCAGTCGCCCGGCTGGACCCGGCCGAAGTGCCGCTGGCAGATCAGCAGGCCGCCCTTCCTGAAATGCACCGGCACGCTGGGGCGCCACGGGCTTTCGATGAAATGGACATGGCCGCAGAGCTGCCCATCCTTGACGCGATCGCCGAGGCGCACCACCGGCTCGAACAATCCGGCCTCAGGCGCGAAGGCGTAGTACTCGTAGCCACCCCATTCGAGCGACTGGCTCTTCGGCGGCTTGGGCACATTGAAGCGCTTGATGTCGCGCAGAACGCCGAGATGGGCCAGCACGCGCAGCACACCGTTGCGGGTGAGCTCCACGCCGTCAAGATCGACACGGCCTCCGCCGCCCCACTCGCCGCCGAGATAGGCGATCTTTCGCCGGTGCGCGGTCGCGGCCGCCAGCCGCGGGTCGGGCCGCGCCGTCACCCGCACGCTGCGCGGCGCGCCGAAGGCCTTCATGATCGCTTCGCCCTTGGCATCGAGGGCCGCATCGCCGCTTTCATAGAAGCAGGCGAACGGGAGGTAATCCATCGAGCTGCCGCCGGAATGAAGGTCGGCCCAGGCATCGCAAATCGGCACCAGGACGCTGTCGACGTAGTGGGCGATCTGCCAGGTCGGCGTGCCGGTGGGCTCACCGGGAAAGGCGCGGTTGAGATTGCCCTCGTCGAGCGGTGAAATGCGGGCGCCGGCCATGGCGGCCGGCAGGTTTGCCGCCGGCATGACGATGATGCGGCCGTTGATGTCGCCTGGCTTCAGATCGTGGATCAGGCGTGACAGCGTGACCTGGCCCTCATATTCATCGCCGTGATTGCCGGCCATCAGCAGGATGGAAGGGCCGCGCCCGTTCTTGATGACGGCGAGCGGGATGTCGATCATCCCGTAGCCGGAGCGGGTGACGGAGTAGGGCAGATGCAGCACGCCCAGCTGCTTGCCGTTTTTCTCGTAATCGAGCTCCGTCCAGATCAGCGACTTCTTCACGTCGGCCATCACCGCCCCCTCTCCGCCGCACAACGCGGCAGAGACTAGTCCGCCTTGGCGCGGCAAGCCAGACTGCGCGCAATGCGAACTTTTGCGCGTGTTTGCTGGTGTCTTGCAGCATGCAGTCCTTTCCGCCACGATGCCGCCGGTTTTCGCGCTGCAGTTTTGAGAACACCCCAGCCATGATTTCCAACGACCTCACCCAGGCACGCATCGACCTTGCCGCCGTGCTGCGCTGGTCGGCGCGGCTCGGCTATCAGACAGGAACCTGCAATCATTTCAGCTTCATGGCGCCGGGCCGTGACGATCTCTTCCTCGTCAATCCGGAAGGTTATTTCTGGTCCGAACTGACGGCCTCGAGCCTGCTTCTCTGCACGCTGGATGGCGAGGTGGTCGAGGGCAAGGGAACGGTGGAACGCACTGCCTTCAGCCTGCATGCCCCGGTGCATCGGCACAAGCCGACGGCGCGCGCCTGCTTTCACACCCACATGCCGAGCGCCACGGCGCTTTGCCTGCTGAAAGGCGCGCGCGTACAGCCGGTGGTGCAGGAATCGATGATGTTCCATGACCGCATCGCCTATGACGAAGACTATTCGGGGCTGGCGCTCGATGTTGCCGAGGGCGAGCGGGCGGCGAATGCCATGGGCGGCAGGGATGTGTTGTTCATGCGCAATCATGGGCCGATGGTCGTCGGCCCCGATATCAGCCGCACCTTTTTCTCGCTCTATTACCTGGAGCAGGCCTGCCGCTTGCAGCTTCTTGCCATGCAGGTCAACCAACGGTTGGAGATTGTCTCGGACGAACTGGCGCGGCCTGTGCGCGAGGCGATCCAGAAGGATGTCAATCACGGCAACACTTTCCTGATCGCCATCAAGCGCGTACTCGACAAGGAAGAGCCGGATTATCGCGCATGAGCAAGCGCATCGTCGATTGCCATGTCAACCTCTGGGAGCCGCAACATCTCAAGCCCCTCTTCACCAAGGGCACGGCCTATTCGCGGCCGGGTGCCGTCAGCCCCAAGGCGGATGCCGATACGGTCCACGCGGCGATGGCCAAAGTCGACAAGGCTATCATTTTTTCGCTGCGCTACGCCGATTCCGCCGGCATCGATGGCGATGACGAAATTACCCATCGCGCCGTGCAGAAATATCCCGATAAGTTCGTCGGCTTCGCCGTCGTTGATCCGCGCCGGCCGGACTGTATGGATCTACTGCGCCGCGCAATCGAGGAGTACGGGCTCAAGGGCGTTAAATACGGGCCGATCTATAGCGGCGTGTCGCTGAACGATCCGCGCATGGAGCCGATCTATCGCTACTGCGTGGAGAAGAACATCCCGCTGACGATGCATATGGGCACGACCTTCGCCGAGAACGCGCCCGTCGAACTGGGCCGCCCGATGACGGTGGACGATGTCGCGCGCCGCCATCCCGAGCTCAAGATGATCATGGCCCACATGGCCCACCCCTGGGTCGAGGAATGCATCGTCGTGGCGCGCAAGAACGACAACGTCTATTGCGAGGTCTCGGCGATCTTCTACCGGCCCTGGCAGTTCTGGAACGCGCTGATCTCGGCCCAGGAATACCG
>CAZQLF010000219.1:0-5827 GCA_964594035.1 uncultured Rhodospirillaceae bacterium
ACGACATGGTGTCGATCGGTTCGGGCAACGCCGGCCTCGGTGCTGCTTTTGTCGCGCGCGACGCCGGCATGTCGGTTGCCGTTGTCGAAAAGCGGGATGTCGGGGGCACCTGCGCACTGCGCGGCTGCGTGCCGAAGAAGGTACTGGTGGCGGCCGCCCAGGTGATGCATCAGATATCGCTTGCGCCGGCGCACCATATCGAAGTCGGTCCGGTCCGGCTGGACTGGGCGAAGCTGATCGCCCGCGAGCGCAGCTTTACCGCGGGCGTTTCCGAGAGTTTCGAGGCTCAACTGGAAAAGCGCGGAATCGATCTGCTGCGCGGGCCCGCTCGGTTTGTCGGCCCCAACCGCGTCGCGGTTAACGATACCGAGCTGGAGGCAAAGAAAATCGTCATCGCCAGCGGATCGAAGCCGCGGCCGCTCTCCCTGCCGGGTGCGCACCATCTCATAACTTCCGAAGATATCCTTGGCATGACGGAGCTGCCGGAGAGCCTGGTATTCATCGGTGGCGGCGTGATCGGCCTGGAATTCTCGCATGTTCTTGCCAGGGCAGGCTGCGAGGTCACGATCCTGGAAATGACCCCGCGGCTGCTGCCGGCGATGGACGAGGACGCGGTTCGCATTCTGCATGGCGAAAGCGAGCGAATCGGAATCCAGATCATGACGGACGTCACCATCGAAAACATAGAAGTAGTGGGCAACCGCTTCTGCGTTCACGCCATGGTCGGCGGGCAGAAGCGCCGGTTCGATTGCGACAGGGTTGCCCATGCCGCCGGCCGCATTGCCGATCTCGAAGGCCTGGAACTCGAGGCAGGCGGCATCGAACACGACGGCACGAAAATAGGGACGACCGACTATCTGCGCAGCCGCACCAACCCCAGCGTATACGTCGCGGGCGATGCGCTGTGGTCGTCTGCGCAACTGTCGCCGCTGGCGACCTACGAGGGCCGGCTGGCAGGCGAAAACATCGTTGGCGGCGACCACGTCCGACCCGACTATGCCAGCGTGCCCACCAGCGTCTACAGCGTGCCAGCGCTTGCAAGCGTCGGGCTGACCGAGGAGGCCGCGAGGGCGGCGGGCCACGATATCGTTGTGAAGAAAAACGATATGCGGGGGTGGCGATCGGCGCGAACCTATGCCGAGACGGCAGCGTTCTCCAAGGTCATCATCGAAGAGACAAGCGGGCGAATCCTGGGCGCGCATCTGGTCGGTCACGGCGCCGAAGAGGTCGTTCATCTTTTCGCCTTTGCTATGAAGCACGGCGTGACGGCCCAGGGCCTTGCCGCGACCGTCTACGGCTATCCAACCTTCTCTTCCGACATCAAATACATGATTTAGAGTGTCCACCGGCCTGCCACGGCGCCGCAAAATCGGCACATGCAGCATGTTTTCTTAATGGTGTACCATTCATACTTGGCAGACGGCGCAAGTCTGGCGCGCGCAAAAAGGTAGGATGACATGCCAGCGATTCGCACTCGAAGGTTGATGTTGCTTGCGGTGATCGGGCTTGTGCTGGCCGGTACGGCACGGGCGCAAGACCAGGCCACCTCTCACGCCTGTTATGCCAATGACGCCATCGTCAATGGCAAACGCATGCAGCCAACCCAGGCCGAAATCGCGGAGAGGCTCGATACGCCGGAATGCCGCGCAGTCTTCGGCGACAATGGCGGCGGTGTCGATGCGTCCAATTCGGTTCAAAAAGAACTGGACGCCATCGACCAGGAGAACGCCAAGCAGGGCCAGGCGGCCACGGCCAACATTCCGCCTGTGAACTAGCGGCGGCGTAAGGCCCTCAGTCGTCGCGCGTGCTGCGGCGCAACTGCTTGATCCTTGAACGGCGGTCCTTGCTTTCGAGCCGGCGCTGTTTGGCACCAAATGTCGGCCTCGTCCTGTAGCGCTTCGCCGGCGCGATCGTTGCGCGCCGGATCAACTCGATCAATTTTTCCAGCGCGTCCTGGCGATTGCGTTCCTGCGAGCGATGTCCATGAGCGGTCAGGATCAGCGTGCCTTCGCGTGTCATCCGGCTGCCAGCCAGTCTGACCAGCCGCGCCTTCACATCGCCCGGCAGGGTCGTGTTGCGCGCGAGGTGGAAGCGAAGCTGCACGGCGCTCGCCACCTTATTGACATTCTGGCCACCGGGTCCGGGGGAGCGGATGAAGGTCTCTTCGATCTCGTCCTCGCCGATGGCGATGGTTGCCGTAATCTGAATCATGGCAAGAGAGCCTATCACCCCTGCACCTGCGGGGGGTGGAGCCCATCATGGCCCCGTGCTAGACCAGATGTTCGACAATCTGACAATCCGAGGGACATCATGACGGGTGTTTGGGCCGCGAGCCTGGATCAGGTCGATCCGCAAGATATCTGGCGCAAGGATCGGGATCATTTCCTGCATCCCTGGACCCACTTCGATTCCTTCAAGAAGGACGGATCGCTGGTCATGGCGCGCAGCGAAGGCGCCTATGTCTACGACCTGTCGGGCAAGCGCTATCTCGACGGCATCGGCGGGCTGTGGTGCGTGAATATGGGCTATGGCCGCGAGGAGATCATCCAGGCCATGGCCGAGCAGGCGCGCCGGCTGGTCTATTTCAGCCCCTTCGTCGATACCTCCAACGTGCCGGCCGCCGAGCTGGCGGCAAAGCTTGCGGAGCTTGCGCCCGGATCACTGAACCATGTCTTCTTCACCTGTGGCGGTTCGACGGGCAACGACACAGCGGTGCGGCTGATCCAGTACTATCAAAGTCGGCGCGGCAAGAAGAACAAGCGCCACATCATCGCCCGGATAGGCAGCTATCACGGCAGCACCTATCTGACTGGCTCGATCTCCGGCAAGCCGGGCGATCGCAGCCCGCATCTGTCCTTCATCAGCGACTGGGTGCATCACGTCTCGGCGCCGAACGTCTATCGCCGGCCAGCGGGCATGAGTGAACCGGCTTTCTGCGATCATCTGGTGAAGGAGCTCGAGGACAAGATTCTGGAATTGGGCGCCGACAACGTCGCCTGTTTCTTCGCCGAACCGGTGCTTGGCGCAGGCGGCGTGATCGTTCCGCCGGAAGGCTATCATCGCAAAACGCTGGAGGTGTGCCGGCGCCACGACGTGATCTATATCTCCGATGAAGTGGTGACGGGCTTCGGACGCCTTGGCCATATGTTCGCTTCCAAGGATGTCTTCGGGATCGAGCCCGATATCATCGTCTGCGCCAAGGGGCTGACCTCCGGCTATCAGCCGCTCGGTGCCTGCATCTTCTCCGATGCGATCTACGAGACGATCAGCGCTGCCGATCCCGATGGCTGGTTCACCAATGGCTACACTTATTCGGGCCACCCCATCGCCTGCGCCGCAGCACTGGCCAACATCGCACTGATGGAACGCGAGGATATCTGCGCCCATGTGCGAAAAGTGGGGCCGTATCTGGGGGCGAAACTGAACGAACTTCGTGATCTGCCCATCGTCGGTGACGTACGCGGCAAGCATTTCATGATGTGCGTGGAGAACGTCGCGAACACGAAGACTGGTGACCTGTTCCCGGACAAGGTCAATATCGGCCGGCGGATTTCGAATCATTGCGAGGCGCGCGGCCTGATCGTGCGGCCCATCGGGCCGCTCAACATCATCTCGCCGCCGCTGACCCTGACCCGGGCGCAGGTGGACGAATTGACTGGCATCTTGCGTCAGAGCATCGAAGCGACGATGGCCGATCTGCGCGGGGAAGGCCTGTTGGCTGCCTGATGCAGACTGGACATCGGGCGGTTTCGGTTCAAGGCTTAGGCAACGACAGGAGGTGGGCATGGAAGACCATCACGTGATGGGCAAGATCGACGAGCTTTCCCGCGAAGAGCATGCGCTGTTCGAGAAGGAATCCCACGGCAAGGCAACCGACGCCGACAAGGCGCGGTTGAAGCACCTGCAGGTGGTGCTGGATCAGTGCTGGGACCTGCTTCGCCAGCGCCGGGCGCGCCGCGCCGCCGGCCAGGATCCGAACGAGGCGAAGGTCCGCGACGAGAAGACAGTCGAGAACTATATCGGCTGAGCCTCGCCGCCGAACTTTGCGCGCAGGGTTTCCACGCAATCATCCATGAAGAGCCTGAGCTTGGGCGCCAGATAGCGCCCGGCCGGGTGCACCACATGGATCGGAATGAGCGGCGGTTCGTAGCCCACCAGAATGCGTTTCAGCGTGCCTGACTTCTCGAATGCCGCGGCCTGATAGGAGAGCAGGCGAAGAATACCGCCGCCGGCCGCGGCTGCATCGAGCCCTGCCTGCGCGGTGCTGACGACAAGCCGTGGATCGACGGCCACGCTGATGGCGTTTTTTCCGCTGCCGAAGATCCAGCGTTCGCTGGCCGGCCGCGTTCCTGAAACCCAGATGATATCGTGCCCGGCCAGATCCGCTGGCTTCTTGGGGATGCCGCGCCGCGCGAGATAGTCCGGATGAGCGCAGACGATGCGGCGCACATGCCCGACCTGGATCGCGCGCATGGATGAATCCGGCAGATGTGCGATGCGCAGGCCGAGGTCGATGCCCTCGTCGACGAAGGAGACGATGCGGTTCAGCAGCAGGAGCGAGATCTTCACCGCCGGATAGCGGTGCATGAAGTCGAGAACGATAGGCAGAACATGCAGGCGGCCGAAGAGTTCGGGCGCCGTCATGGTGATCAGGCCGCGTGGCTCGGAGCGTTCACTGGCGGCAGAGAGTTCCAGCTCCTCGAACTCGGCCAGCGCCCGGCGACAGAGATCGAGGTAGCGTGTCCCGGCATCGGTCAGCGCCACCGCGCGGGTCGTCCGGTTGAAAAGCCGGGTCTGGAGGCGGTCTTCCAGCGCGGCAACGGCACGGGTGACGGCGGCGGGAGAGCGCTCCAAGTGGCGCGCCGCGGCGACGAAGCTACCGCGTTCAGCCACGGCGACAAAGACGGAAAGGGCCTCCAGGCGATCCAAAGATTATTCCGAATTCTGCAATAGTTATGCGAAATTTATACCTATTGAGCCGAATATGCAAACAACCCATGTTGGCGGCATGAGCAGCACTTTGGATGACCCGAGCATCAAGCCGTCGCCCTGGCACGAGGGCGAGCGGGCCCTGCACGAACGGATTGGCCTGACGGACAGGCTCGAACGGGCCGGACGCATCAGCCTGCGCGATGCTATGCCCGATCAGCACCGGATATTCTTTGCCCAGCTGCCCTTCGTCCTGATGGGTTCGGTGGACCATCAGGGCTGGCCTTGGGCGTCGCTACTCGGGGGCCTGCCCGGCTTTGTCAGCAGTCCCCACCCACGCCGGCTCGATATCGATGCGTTGCCGTTTCCCGGCGATCCGCTGCTTGCGGCTCTGAGGCCAGGTGCCAGGATTGGCGTTCTGGGGATTGAGTTGCCGACGCGCCGGCGCAACCGCATGAACGGCCGCGTTATCGCGGTGGGCGAAACGGGATTTTCCATCGCCGTCGATCTCAGCTTTGGCAACTGCCCGCAATACATCCAGCGCCGCGACTATCTGGCCTTCAAGACCGTGGCGATGCCGCGCCGGGAAACATTCCAGAACCTGCCGGACGCAGCGCGCACCTTGGTCGCGCGCGCCGACACCTTTTTCGTCGCCTCATTCGCGCCGGGTGAGGGAGCCATTCATGGGATCGACATCTCCCATCGCGGCGGGCCGGAAGGGTTTCTTCGCATCGCGGGCGATGGGACCATCACCGTGCCGGACTACAGCGGCAACCGTTACTTCAACACGCTGGGCAATCTCGCGGTTAATCCGAAGGCAGGATTGCTGTTCGTCGACTTCACCACGCGCGATCTGTTGCAGCTCACCGGCAACACTGAGATTGTCTGGGACGGCGGC
>CAZQLF010000220.1:0-3155 GCA_964594035.1 uncultured Rhodospirillaceae bacterium
TCATCGGCATCGTCTACGTCCCCTATGTGGCGCGGCCGATCCGGGGCCAGGTCCTCTCTCTGAAGGAAAGCGAGTTCGTCCTTGCGGCGGTCGGGTTGGGCGTGCCCAGCTGGCGGATTCTCTGGCGCGACATGCTGCCCAATGTGATGACCACCCTGATCGTCTTCGTGCCCTTGCTCATGGCGATCAACATGCTGACGGAATCGGCCCTGTCCTTTCTCTCCATCGGCGTCCAGCCGCCGGACGCAAGCTGGGGCACGATCATCCAGGACGGCCAGGACCTGATCTATACCAGGCCCTGGGTCGCGATCGCGCCGGGCATCGCCATCGTGCTGTCGGTGCTTGCCCTCAACATCCTGGGCGATGGCCTGCGCGACGCGCTCGATCCTCGCGCCAAGCTGAGGATCACCTGAGGCGATGTTCAGCCTGCTGATCCGCCGCGTCGCCCAGATGGTCTTCGTCATGCTGGGGATCAGCGTCCTGGTCTTCCTCATCTTCTTCGCCACGCCAGGCGCCGATCCCGCCTCGCGCATTGCCGGCCGGAACGCTTCCCCGGAGGTCGTTGCCGAGGTGCGCAAGAGCTTCGGCTTCGACAAGCCGTTGCCCGTTCAGTACGCGGTGATGATGAAGCGCCTCTTCGTCGACCAGGATCTCACATCCTTCGTCAATCGCGGCGAGGTGGTCGTGCCGGAGATCATGGGGGCGGCGCCGGTCACGCTTTCCCTGGTCTTCGGCGCTGCCGTGTTCTGGATCTTCGGCAGCATCGCCATCGGCCTCGTGGCGGCGGCGACCAAGGACAGCATCCTCGACCGCCTGCTGATGGTGTTGGGCCTCATCGGGATTTCGATGCCGGTCTATTGGCTGGGTGAGATCGTCAACCTCATTACCCAAAGCCGGCTTCACGACAGCTGGCTCTTCTCCTGGGTTCCGCCGCTCGGCTACACGCCCCTGACCGAGGATCCCTGGCTCTGGTTCAAGACCCTGCTGCTGCCGTGGATCACGCTGGCCATCCTCTATATCGGCCTTTACGGACGCGTGCTCAGGGCGAGCCTGGTGGAAGCGGGACAGGAGGACTATTCCGCAACGGCGCGCTCGAAGGACTTGAGGAAAAGCCGGATCCTCATCCGCCATGGGCTGCGAGCGTCCCTCATCGCCTTCGTGACCCTGTTCGGCCTCGATTTCGGCGCGCTGGTCGGCGGCAGCGCGCTCCTGACCGAAGTCGTCTTCGCGCTCCAGGGCGTTGGCCGGCTCACCTACCAGGCCCTGCTCGATCTCGATCTGCCCGTGATCATGGCGACCGTGATGTACGCCTCCTTCTTCGTCGTCTTCGCCAACGCGCTTGTGGATATCCTCTATGGCATCCTCGATCCCCGCGTCCGCGTCGCCTGAGGCCAAGGCGCCGCTGCTCGAGGTGCGGGACCTCAAGGTCTCCTTCCGCACCGAGCGGGGTCTGCTGCAGGCGGTGGGCGGTATTTCCTTCCGCGTCGACACCCATGAGATCGTCGGCGTGGTGGGCGAATCGGGTTCGGGCAAGACCGTCTCCCAGATGAGCGTGATGGGCCTGGTCAACGATCCCAACGCGGTGATCGAAGGCTCGATCCTTTACAAGGGGCGCGAGCTGGTGGGCCTCAGCCAGCGCCAGCTGCGCTCCGTGCGCGGCAACGAGATCGCCATGATCTTCCAGGATCCGATGACCGCGCTGACGCCGGTCTACACCATCGGCTGGCAAATCGCCGAGCAACTGCGCGCCCACAACAGGCTCTCCGGCCGTGCCGCGCGCAAGCGGGGCATCGAGCTTCTGGCCGAGGTCGGGATTCCCAACCCGTCGGTCACCTTCGACCGTTATCCGCACCAGCTCTCGGGCGGCATGCGCCAGCGCGCCATGATCGCCATGGCGCTGTCCTGCAATCCCTCGCTGCTGATCGCCGACGAGCCGACCACGGCGCTGGATGTGACGGTGCAGGCGCAGATCCTGGAGCTGCTTCAGCATCTGCGCCAGGAATTCGGCTCCTCGATCATCATCATCACCCACGATATGGGCGTGGTGGCGGAGATCGCCGATCGCGTGATGGTGATGTATGCGGGGCGCATCGTCGAACGCGGCACGACCCGCCAGCTCTTCACCGAGCCCTGGCATCCCTATACTTGGGGTTTGCATGATTCCATCCCGCCGCTGGATGGGGCGCGGCTGCGCCGCCTGCCCTCCATTCCCGGCAGCCCGCCCTCGCTGCTCAATCTGCCGCAGGGCTGCGCCTTCGGGCCGCGCTGCCGCTATCGCTTCGCGCCCTGCAGCCAGCGCCCGGACCTTGCCGGTGAAGCCGGGCACGAAGCCGCCTGTTTCATTCCGTTGGAGGAGCGCGCCACGTTGCGTGCCGCCCGCGGCCGCAAGCTAAAGGACGCATCATGACCGCGGCGCTGTCCCCCAAGACCAGTTCGACAAAGGCGCCACTGATCCAGGCGGTCGACGTCAAGAAGCACTTCATCGTCGGCAGTAGCCTGTTCAAGGGCCAGCGGCGCACCGTCTATGCCGTTGACGGCGTCTCGCTGGAGGTCTTTCCGGGCGAGACCATGGGGCTGGTGGGCGAATCCGGCTGCGGCAAGTCAACGCTGGGGCGCTGCCTGATGCGGCTTTACGAGATCACCACAGGCCAGATCCTGCTCAACGGCCAGGACATCTCGCAGCTCAGCCTGAAGGAGCTGCGGCCGATCCGCGGCGAAATGCAGATGGTCTTCCAGGATCCTTATGCCTCGCTCAACCCGCGCCGGCGCGTGGGCGATCTGATCGCCGAGCCGCTGCGCGTGCATGGCAAGCGCAGCCGGTTCGAGATCGAAGCGCGTTTGAGCGAGCTGATGGAGCTGGTAGGGCTGCAGCAGGATCACCTCAACCGCTTTCCCCACGAATTCTCCGGCGGCCAGCGCCAGCGCATCGGGGTGGCCCGTGCGCTCGCGCTCGAGCCGCGCCTGATTATCGCTGATGAACCTGTCTCCGCCCTCGATGTCTCGATCCCGGCCCAGATCGTCAACCTGTTCGCCGATCTGCAGGAAAGGCTAGGCATCACCTATCTCTTCACCGCCCATGATCTGCCCGTCGTTCGCCAGGTGCCCAACCGCCTTGCTGTCATGTATCCCGGCCCCATTCTCCAAACCGGGCGGAC
>CAZQLF010000220.1:3165-5819 GCA_964594035.1 uncultured Rhodospirillaceae bacterium
TCGGCGGCGCGCTGCGCCTGGCCGCCAGCCGCACCCACCGCGCCGTGCCCCAGGCGCCCAACCGCGTTGCTGTAATGTATCTCGGCGCCATCGTCGAGACCGGGCCGACGGAGGAAATCTTCCGCAAGCCGGCGCATCCCTATACCGAGGCGCTGATCTCGGCCGTGCCGGTGCCGGAGGTCGATCGCGGCGGGCGCGCATCGCGCATCGTCTTGACCGGCGACGTGCCGAGCCCGATGAACCCGCCCCAGGGCTGCCGCTTCCACCCGCGCTGCCGCTATGCAACGCAGCGCTGCAAGGCGGAGCGTCCGGCGCTGGAACTGGCCGGCAAGGGCCGCCAGGTCGCCTGCCACTATCCACTCATCGAGGGCACGGCCGCCCAATCGCCTGCCGCCTGAGCCCGCTGATTTTCCGCCCCGAAGCCGGCGGCTCTGGGCTAAAACCTCAGCGATGAGAGAGCAGGGCGCAACGAACAAATCGGAGGAAACGCCGGGGATGCCGGCGCTGCTGCGCAGTCCCGACACCGTCATGCGCGCCAAACGCCTCGGCTCGTTCCATCCCACGCGCTTGAGTTTCTCGCGCTCGCTGCTCCGCCGCATGGGGCGCGAGGCCTGGCGTTTCCGCAAGACAGGGTGCGACCTCGACGACCAGGGCTTTGGCCGCCTGGTCTATGAGATCGAAACGCCCAAGGGGCTCCTCAGCTTTGCCGGGTTTTCCAATTTTCTGGCGCCGGAAGATCGTACCGATCGCGTGATCGCCCAGAAATGGGATGCCGCCTTCGCGCTTTCCGCCGGGCGGCTCGATGACGCGGCGCGCGACCGGCTTGCGACCAGCGCCCCGCGGCAGGAGGCTGCCCGCTTCAGCGCCAACGAGCTGGTGCTGAGCCGCGCCAACAAAAGCCTGCGGCTGTTCGACGCAGTGGCGGCATGCCTTGCCGAAGGCCGGCAGCCCGATCTCGCCGAGGTGGTGAAGGTCGGCTACCTTATGCGCACCACCGCTGTCTATGGCAACGGCAAGTTCGGCTTGGCCGATCTCGCGCGACTTCGCCGCGATGGGATCTTCGCCTTGCCCTACGAAGCCGAAATGCTGATGGTCTATATGATCCGCCAGTTCAGCTTCGACTTGATCGAGCATATCGCAAGGAGGCTAAATCCTCGGGCGGTGCCGTTGTCGCTGGCGACGCGCCGGGCGCTCGGCATCGGCAATGCCACGGGCCTCGGCATGGCACCGTTCCTCATCTCCCATCCCGCTCTCTTCAACAACTGGATTCTCGCACGCGAAACGGCGCTGGCTCGCGTGCGGGCTGTTGGCTCGGCCACGCCCGAGAAGCAGACACGGTTTTGCGTGCTTCTCGACCGGGCCATCGGCCATGTCGGCGAATGGCGGACCGATGACAAAGGTCAAATGACGCGTATCGCGCGCCTCGGCGACGAGCTCCAGTCGCTCCGTCAACATGCGGACCCTTTAGTGTCGCGTCCACAACCCTGGGATGCGCTCGTGCGCGGAATGGAGGAAGTGAGTCTCGAAGGCTCCGAACTGATCAATAGTCTGGTGATCGAGCTCTATCCCGAACTGGTCGATGAACTTGAAGCCACCACGGGCTCGCTCGAGCGAGAACAGATCGATCCCCTCATGAACCCTGCGAACTTGCGGGCGCTGATCGAACGCGCCTATGGCTGGGCGCTCACGCCTGACTATGGTCCGCAAGATGCGCGGCATTTCTTCTGGTATCGCTCGGCGGAAAAGGACGAGCCGCGGCTGGGGGAGCGTTTCAATGAGCCGGGCGCGGAGCTGGAACTGCCCATCGGCATCGGGCTGATGACGGCTGCGCTCTATCGGCGCCTGGCGGAATTGCCACAGGAGATTAGCGTCGGCGAATTTCTTCTGGCCGAGCCGCGCTGGCGCGGCATCTTGCGCCGGATCCAGAGTCTCGCGGGCCTGCCCTATGCCGAGATCCGCGACAATCTGCTGGGGGTGGATTGCCTGCCGGTGGATCTGCTGCGCTGCAAGCTCTCGATCTTCGGCGCCGCGAAGTTCGATCCCAAATCCGATCGCTGGACGCGCATCACCCTGTTCCAGGGCGCACCGATGATCGAGGAGCTCGGCAGCGCTGCCGCCGACGACTGGGCCTTTCCCTGCTTCAGCCGGTGATGCGGGTTTCTCAATTCGAGATTTACCGGCTGATCCAGCGCTCCATGGAGGCGCTGGGCGCGGGCTATGGCGTCGATCGCGATGCGGCGCGTGCGGCTGCCTGGCTGGAGGCGCGGGGCCTGCCGGGCCTCCTGGCATTCGCGGACACGCTTCCCAGGCTCGAGGCAGGCCTGCCGACCCCACGGCTCGTCCGGCAAAGTGAGGGCGAGATCGAAATCGTGTTGAGCGGCCCGGCCATCGCCTGCGCCGGCGCAATGCTGGACCTTGTGGTCGGACAGTGGCGTCGGTCCGGCCGGTCGCAGCTTCGAATCGGCAGCTGCACAGCGCCCCTCTACTTGATCCCCGGAGCAATCGAGGCGGCGATACCGCTCTCGCTCACCTGGCCTACGGCGCGAGGTGACGTCCGAGCAGCAGTCGATAATTGCAGCGTCCCGCCTGTGGCCTCGTCGGGCCTTGGACTCCGTTAACCTTTTCTCGCGGCCCCGCATGGTGAGGTGGTTTTT
>CAZQLF010000221.1:0-4583 GCA_964594035.1 uncultured Rhodospirillaceae bacterium
AATGGTCTGGATGATCTCGAAGACCTGGTCGACAAAGGCCGGCGACAATCCCATCGAGGGCTCGTCCATGCAGACCAGCCGTGGCCGTGCCATGAGGGCGCGTCCGATGGCAACCATCTGCTGTTCGCCGCCGGATAGCGTGCCGGCAAGCTGTTGGCGCCGCTCCTTCACCCGCGGAAACAGCTGATAGACCCGCTCCAGGTCGTCGGTCAGGTTGTGCTTGTCCTTGCGGGTGTAGGCGCCCATCTCCAGGTTCTCGAGTACGGTCATGCGCGGGAACAGGCGGCGGGCCTCCGGCACCGGGGCGATACCGCGCACCACGCGCGCGGCCGTCGGCAGGGTGTTGATCACCTGGCCCTCGTACAGGATCTGGCCCGATTTCGGCCGGACGATCCCGAGCACAGATTTCATCGTCGTCGACTTGCCGCTGGCATTGCCGCCGAGCAGGCAGACGATCTCGCCCTGCTTGATCTCGTAGTTGACGTTCTTCAGGACGTGAAGTTCGCCGTAGTAGGTGTTGACGCCCTTAAATTCGAGCATGATTCAACTCAAGCATGGTGGGCCGCCTTGCGGCCGAGATAAGCCTCGAGGACCTGAGGATTGCTGTGGACCTGCTCGGCACTGCCCTCGGCGATTTTTTCGCCATGGTCGAGCACGATGATCTTGCTGGCGAGATCGTTCACGACGTTCAGCTTGTGCTCGATCAGGAAGACGGTCATCCCCATCTGGCTCATGCTGCGGATCTGGTCCGCAAGTTCCAGGGTTTCTGCCGGGTTCATGCCGGCGGTCGGCTCGTCGAGCAGCAGAACCTTGGGCCGCGAAGCGAGCGCGCGAGCGATCTCCACGCGCCGCCGGTTGGCGTAGGACAGCTCCTTCACCAGCTGGTTAGTGCGCGGCAGCAGCCGGTTGCCGAACAGGCGGATGACCTCCATCGCCCGCTCCTGGGCGTCGGCTTCCTCGGCGCGCGCATGCTTGGTGTGCAGAATGGCGCCCAGCGGGCCCGTGTTCATGCGCGAATGCATCGCGACGAGGACGTTTTCCAGCACCGTCATGTTGCTGAACAGGCGTAGGTTCTGGAAGGTACGGGCAATGCCCCGCTCCGTGATCTGGTCGGCGCGAAGATCGGTGATGTCCTCGCCGTTCAGCAGGATCTGGCCTGAGGAAGGCGCATCCATGCCGGTGATGAGGTTGAAGGTCGTCGTCTTGCCAGAGCCGTTCGGACCAATCAGTGCGACGATGGATCCGCTCTCCACAACGATATCGAGGTCCTTGACCGCGGTGATGCCACCGAAGCGCCGCGTAAGCTTTTTCGTTTCGATCATCGCGGTCTTCGGCGCCTCCGCCTTGGGCGGGGTCACGTCGCGCAAGGTGCCGGTAAAGCCGCCACGGCCGACATGGGCGGTCTGCTGCTCCAGCGTCAGCGGGGGTGTCGGCCGCACGGCCGGTATGAGCCCTTGTCGTCGGAACAACATCATCGCCACCAGGATAATGCCGAAGATCAGCTCGATCGACTGGACCAGGTCGATCCTCTGCATCCACCCGACGCCGACGAATTTGCCCAGCATGTGCACCCAGCTGGTCAGATCCTGCAGGAACCAGGACTGCAGCAGTTGCAGGATGATGGCGGCCAACACCACGCCATAGACGCTGCCCATGCCGCCGAGGACGATCATCACCAGGATCATCACCGAGACCGGGAACATGAACATGTCCGGCGTGGCGGTCTGCAGCTTCGACACATAGAATGCGCCGGTCATGCCGCCGAAGGCAGCGCCGATGGCGAAGGCGAGCAGTTTGAAATGCGTGCGATTGATGCCCATGGCGCCGGCGGCGATCTCGTCTTCGCGGATCGCAATCCAGGCCCGGCCGACGCGCGAGTTCTGCAACCTGAGGCTGACGAAGATCAAGAAGATGATCATCAGCAGGCCGAGGTAATAGAATGGCTCGGACTCCACGCCGAAGTTGTAGCCGAACAGCTTCGGCGGGGCCGCACCGTTCAGGCCGATCGCGCCGTTCGTGAGATAGGGCGTGTTGCGGGCCACGATCGGCACGATCTCGCCGAAGCCCAGCGTGACAATAGCGAGATAGTCGCCGCGCAGACGCAACGTTGGCGCGCCGAATAGGACGCCGAAGAACGCGGCAACCAGCGCGCAGATCGGCATCGAGAGCCAGAACGAGAAGGTGAAGTGCACGACATCGGGCACGCCGTCAGCGTGGAAGCGCTCCACCAGGCCAAGAGCCCGGAACGGCTCCCAGAACCCCCACCACTCCGGCTGCACCTGCCAGGACGACAGGATGCCGTAAGTGTAGGCGCCGATGGCGAAGAACGCCGCATAGCCCAAATCAAGCAATCCGGCGAAACCCACGACGATGTTGAGGCCCAGAGCGAGCACGGCGAAAGCCGTGGCGTTTGCCGCCGCATCAAGATCGCCGCCGTTTCTGTCGATCAACGGAAAGATGAACAGCAAGATCGCCACATTGAGCACGATCAGACGCCGGCGCCGCTCGACCGGCAACCGCCGCCACCAGGCCAACATGCCGTTGCCCGATGTCTTCTCGCTCACGGATTCGCTCATGGGGTGTCCTACGATTTGCGCGGCACCAGGCGACCGAGCAGGCCGCTTGGCCGGAAGACTAGTACCACGATGAGGATCGTGAAGATGATCACATCGGTCCAGCGCGTGGCGATCAATTGTCCACCAAGAGATTCGATCAGACCGATGATGATTCCGCCGATCATGGCGCCCGGAATGCTGCCAATGCCGCCCAGCACCGCCGCCGTGAAGGCGCGCAGGCCGGCGGTATAGCCGATCACATAGCTGGTGAAGTTGTAGTAGAGCCCAAAGATCAGGCCTGCGGCACCCGCAAGCGCGGAACCGAGGAAGAAGGTGAGCATCACCACCGAATCGACCTCAACGCCCATCATGCGCGCAGCCTCCTGGTCCTGGGCGGTCGCCTGCATGGCCTTGCCCATCTTCGTGCGTCGCACAAAGGTGTTGAGCGCCAGCATCAGCAGGAAGGCAATAACCCAGACCAGGATCTCGCGCAGATGCAGGTCGGCGCCGGCAACTTTCCAGACAACGTTGGGCATCGGGTTGGGAAAATTAAGCGCAGAAGCACCCTGCGAGAGCAGGATGATATTGAAAAGAATGTAGGAGATGCCGATCGTCGTGATCATCGCCGCGGTGCCCGGCACGTTGCGCAACGGTCGCAACACGGTCCGCTCGATCAAGACTCCCAGAACGCCGCAGAACAGCATGACACCGAGCAGGGCCAGCAGAAGGACGCCTGCGAGCGGAAAGCCCGTCAGGATCACCCGCTGGCCCACCAACCCCATCAGCTTCAGCACCCACATGGCGAAGAACGATCCCACCATGAAGACGTTGAAATGAGCGAAGTTGATCAGCTCGATAATGCCGTAGACCATGGTGAACCCGAGCGCGAGCAACGCATACATCGCGCCCAGGCTCACCCCGTTGATGACCTGCTGAAGCAGGACATCATGATAGGCCATCGTTCGGTCCTGTCTTCAGTTCGCTGACAGGATCCTTAGCTCGCCGGCGCCTGCGGCGCGTCACCGATGTACTTGTACTGGTGAGCGACGTCGTCTTCCGGGTTGTTCGCGTCGTGCTTGATCTGCCAAACGCTGATCACCTTGTTGTTAATGTCGCCGTTCTCATCGAACGAGACCTCGCCCTGAAGAGTCTGCGTCTTGGCGCCCTGCATCGCATCACGTACCGTGTCGCGATTCACCGTGCCGCCGCCCGCCGAAACCTTGGCGATGGCATCGGCAACAACGAGCACCGCGTCATAGGCCGTGATCGAATACAGGGACGGAGTCTGATTGAAGGTCTTGGTGAAGCGAGCGACCCAGTCGGCGTTCGCCTGCTGGTCGAGCGCGTCAGGCGTCGCCTGCGTGCAATACCAGCCTTCGATCGCCGGGAAGCCGACGCCCGACAGGATGCCGCCGTCGACCATACCGTCACCGCCGGCCTTGATCATGGTCGGCATGATGTCATAGCTCTGCTTGGCAACCTTCACGCCCGCCTGCGCCACGCCGCTGTAGTACAGGGCATCAGGGTTCAAGCCCTTGATCTTGGTCAGAACCGTTGTGTAGTCGGCTTCCTTCGGATCGAGCTGGTCATGGCCCATCACATTGAGTCCGATCTTCTTGGCCTGAGCTTCGAAGGCGTTCCCCATACCGACGCCATAGGCGCCGGAATCATCAAGGATGTAGACCGACTTCACCTTCAGCGTATCGCGCATGTAGTTGGCCATGTTTGGGCCCTGGAAGGCGTCCGTGGTAACGGTACGGAAATAGATCGCCTTGCCGCCCGGCTTGTACTGCCCGGCGAACTTCGGATCGGTGATATCCGGGTTCGTCGAGGAGGGCGTGATGGTGGCGAGGTTGGCCGCCGAGAGGATCGGCGTCATCGCCTTGCCTTCACCCGACATTTCGGGGCCGATGATCGCGACCACCGACGGGTCAGCAACGAACTTCTTGGGGTTGGTGGCGGCCTCGGCCGGATCGGTCTGCCCGGCCTTCAAGGGTGCGCTGGTCGACGCCGTGCACGTCTAGTGTT
>CAZQLF010000221.1:4593-5813 GCA_964594035.1 uncultured Rhodospirillaceae bacterium
TAGAACATCGGGCCGCGACGGTACGCTCTTCGCGCCGGGTTGCCCTTGGGCCGGTACTCCGAGGGGAACTTCGGGTCGGTGATTTCCGGGTTGGTCGAGCTCGGCGTGATCGTGGCGAGATCGCCTTCGCTCCAGAGGGGCGACATGGCCTTACCGGCGCCGCTCATCTGAGGTCCGATCGCGGCCACGATCATCGGATCGGCGATGAACTTCTTAGCGTTGGTGGCGGCCTGCGCCGGATCGTACTGGCCCGCGGTGGAGGTGCCGCTATCCAGCACGCTGACGTTCAGTTTGTAACCGCCGGTGCCGCCCTTGGCATTGATGTCGTCGATGGCCATCTGGGCGCCGTTCTTGATGCGCCCTGCCGAATCGGCGTCGGCGCCGGTCAGCGGCAGTTCGATGCCGATGGTGACTGATTTGTCCTGTGCCTGGGCTGGGCTGAAACTTGCCGTCGTGGCGAAGGCCGCGAGCGCCATTGCGCCCAGTGTCGTCATCAACAATTGTCGACGATGCGTCGTCATAGTGCCGTCTCCCTTTGATGTGTCCCTGTGTTGATCTTCGACAGATTGCCCGCTTCGGCCGATTACCGGACGAACCGGACTTCCGTTCGTTTTACTTGTAGCCCCATAAACTCCCGGCCTTGACTTGCCCGCCGGCGGCATAGCCCGTCCCGTCATTGTAGAGGGACATTCATGCCATGGGCGACAGTTACCCAATTCGCAAGACTTCACAAGTAGCTAAATGTAAGGGTTTACGAAGGGTAACGACGTATGGCGGTGCCGTAAACCATCCACTGGTCCGTTATAATGACCGGGTGTTCCGACAATTTCCGCAAGCGTCCTGGCCCAAATGCCGACCCCCGGTCAAAGCCGCGGCATGAAGTTTGTAGCAATCCCAGATCACGCTTCGGCCTTGGCGAAGGCCAGTCTGGCCAAAGGCAGCGTCATGCGTTGCGGGACCTTCGCCAGTTTTTCGCTGATGCCTTTCTCGAACCGCGTGACGAACTCGTGAGCACGCGGGTCGGCATGGCCCTCTTCCAATCCAAGCGACAAGGTCTGGAACACTGACGCCCGCGCGAAAGCAGCCCATCGGGCACCGAATGCAGCGGCATCGCGCGTCTGTTCGTACTCGGCCCAGATCCCGTCCTCACCAAGAAAGACCTCCGCCGTTTCGACCTTCAACCGGCCGAACCGCCCGGAGGAATCGAAGGACGCAAGAAA
>CAZQLF010000222.1:0-5788 GCA_964594035.1 uncultured Rhodospirillaceae bacterium
GATGCAGACCCCCGGGATGGGGCGGCAAATGCAGCAGGCCGCTCAGATTTTGCTCGCCGGCCGACAACGCCAGTGCCTGGCGCGCGCGATAGATGCGCCGCGGGCGGCGCAAGCTGGCAGCAAAAGGCCCTTCCGCCAGGAACGCTGCGAGCGCCGGCTGGGCGATCAGGCTCGGCTGGTCGTCGAGCGCAATGCGCGCGCTGAGGAACGTATCCAGCATTTGCGGCGGCACCACGAGATAGCCGATGCGAAGCCCAGCAAACAAAACCTTGGAGAAGGATCCGACATAGATCACCCGCCCGTCGCTATCGAGGCCCTGCAATGCCGCCAGCGGGCGGCCGCGATAACGCCATTCGCTGTCGTAATCGTCCTCGACCACCCAAGCGTCGGCCTGACGGGCGCGTTCCAGCAGTTGCAGGCGGCGCGCCAAGCTCATGGTCATGCCAAGCGGATAATGATGCGAAGGCGAGACGACGACCAGCCGCGGACGCGAGCCGCGCGGCGCCATGGAAACATCGATGCCCTCGTCATCCACCGGCAGAGGCACCAGCTTTGCACCAGCGGAAAGCAGCGGGCCGCGCAGGCCCGGATATCCCGGATCTTCGAGCCACACCGCATCGCCCGGCGACAGCAAAAGGCGCGATGCCAGATCGAGGCCATGGCGTGCGCCGGAAACGATGATGACCTGCTCGGCCTCGCAGCGAACGCCGCGCATCAGGCGCAGATAGTCGGCGATGGCCTGGCGCAGCGGCAGGTATCCCGCCGGCGGCCCACCCATCGCCAACACCTGGCTGGGCCTGCGCCAGAATCGCGCCAGCAACCGCGCCCAGAGTTCAAAGGGAAACTCGCCGGGATCGGCAATGCCGGGTGCGAGCTGGCCCACCAGCCGCACCGGCACATGCCGGCTATCGGACAGCACATGAGTGCGCGGCGCCAGCGGCGGACGGTTCAATGTGCGAGGAATCGCGCGCGCTCCTCCTTCCGGCGCCAGCGGCGGCGCATCGGGAAGATCGGTTGCAACGTAAGTGCCGGAGCCGCGCCGGCCTTCGACATAGCCTTCGCTGGTGAGCTGGTCGAGAGCAGCCAGCACGGTGTTGCGCGCCACGCCCAGCTCGCGCGCAAGTTCGCGGCTGGAGGGAAGCCTGCTGCCGGCGGCAATGCGGCCGGCCAGAATCAGCCGCGCCAGTTCGCGATAGACCTGACGGTGCAGCGGTTCGCCCCGGTCGCCATCCACTGCCAGCGGCAGCAGCGCCGCCATGGCTTCAGCGCGGCGCATGATCTTTTCCGCTCTGTAAAGTGGCTCTGCTTTCTTGTGTGGATTGATTCAACATTTGGGTCCGGTTTAACCCCAGGAAACGCCGCAGGCAAGAGACATCTGCAGCCCAATCTGGCGTTGGATTGACGGGGCACCCCGCCCAAACCGGCGCGGTTGCCGCACTAAAGTGGCCCTACTATGTCGAACCACATGGCTCTATGATTGGGGCCGGTTCGGTCGCACAAATCGAATGTTAAAAGGAGTGACCGTCAAATGAATTTGCCAAGCCGGTTTCCACTGTCCGACCGCTCCAAGGTCAAGCGCTTGCCCAAGCGCGGTTCGCAGGAGTGCGCCGATGTCTACGCCATCCTCGATTCCAACATCCTCTGCCACATCGCTTATGTGATCGACGGGCAGCCCTATGTGACACCCACCGGCTATTGGCGCGAGGGCAACAAGCTCTACTGGCACGGCTCCTCGGCGAGCCGCATGCTCCGCAACCAGGCGACGGGAATACCGGTCTGCCTCACCGTCACGCATTTCGACGGGCTGGTGCTGGCGCGCAGCGGCTTCCATCACTCGGTGAACTACCGCTCGGTCATGTGCTTCGGCCGCGCCAACCGCATTGACGATCCGCAGGAGAAGGAAGCGGCGGCCAATGCTTATGTCGAACGCGTCTATCCGGGCCGCAATCGCGAACTTCGTCCCGTCGACAAGCAAGAACTAAAAGGCACGACCGTCCTCGGCATGACCATCGAGGAAGCCTCGGCCAAGGTGCGCACCGGCCCGCCAGTGGATGACGAGCCGGACTACGCGCTGCCGGTCTGGGCGGGCGTCATTCCAATCCAGCAGACCTTCGGCGCAGCCGTGCCCGATCCGAGATTGGCGCCAAGCACGTCGTGGCCCAAGCACCTGCAGCCGTTCGCCGAGGACAGCCGGCTTGACGAGGTGTTCAGCGCAAGCGCGGCCTATACGACGTCCGAATAGCGGCGCTTCCAGGTGAGGGGGGCGCTCAACTTCCGCCGGCGAAAGTGACCTTCATCTTGGACGCAGCAGCCGGCGCCGTCTTGGTTTCGGTCTTGAAATTGATCGTTTCACCAGGGTGGATCGTCGGCCGGTCGACATTGAAGGTCCAGTCGAACAGCTGATTGCCGGCACTGTCATTGAGCACCACCTGCAGTGGCGGCACGGTGATGTCTTTGTCGGTCTTGTTGATGATGTCGCCGTGAACCTCGATGACCAGTTGGCCGTTCACGTCTTGCTGGGTGAACTTGACGTTGTTGAGCTCGAGGCCGGCGCCGACCGCACTCACCCGAACCCCGATCAGTTCATAGAACTGGGCTGTCTTGGGCCATTCGGCGACGATGCGGTCACGGAAGAAATAGCCGCCGGCAACGCCAAGCGCCACCAGCACCACGATGAGCAACGGCAATCCTGCGCCGCGTGAAGCGCTTGATGGGGATTTCGAACGGGCCGGCAGCAGCACGCTGCCCGCTGGCGGAATGGCCAGATCGACCTCGCGGGGCATGTCGTCCGGCGGGGCTTGGTGCCAGCTATGCTCGCATTTAGCGCAGCGCACCGCACGCCCATCGACCCCCAGGGCCGAAGGCTCGACCAGGTAGCGCGTCGAGCAGGCTGGACAACTGACGATCATCGGATAGTCGTAACTTCTCCCCCGAGCCTTATAGGTCCCTTGCCCAGAGCGTGCAAGCGAGCCCCGGGAATTGGCCCTCAGGCGCGCACTTCGGCCAGGCGATGCCCGACGGTGCGCAGCGTGGCAGGGTTCCGGCAGATGGTGACATGCTTGCCGGGGACCTCCACTGACAGCCCCTTCGGCTCATCACCGCGGCATGTCTCCCAGGCCACGAGACCATCCTCGCGGGTGTAGACGGCGGTCGAGGGAACAGGCAGCGGTGTGGCCAGACGCGCGACATCGACCTCGGAGCTGAAGAACGGAGCACAGATGCGCACGAGCGGCTCGATCGTGCAGGCGGTGGGCAACCGATAGGGGCTGACCAGCGTGATCACCTGGCGAATTTCGTCGGGATGCTCGAAAGCGAGGTTGCGCGCGAACAGCCCGCCCAGGCTGATGCCGATGACGCTGATCGGGCCGTCGGCAAGCTCGTGCAATTCCTGGAACCGCCGCTCCAGCCCGGCGACCAGGCGCGGCGTGGGGCCGAAATTCACTTTCAAGCCCCAGCCGAACACGCGGTAGCCGCATTTTTTCAGGAACCGGCGCAGCGGCGCGGTATAGGCATCCGACGTCAGAAATCCCGGAATCACCAGCACCACATGACCCTCGCCGGAGTCGAACTCGCGCGGATCCGGCGCCTTGGGATATTCGAAACAGAACGAGGCAACCTCGCGCCACAGGCGCCGATAGGGCGGACGAGGCACGCGGCCGCTACGGTCGAAATACGTGTCTATGCGGGACATGTGAGGGCGGGTCGCTCAAGACGTGGCATGGAGGTCACGGCGCCCGGCAGACATGGGACGGCAGCTTGCGCGAGGCCGCAACTTGATTCCATTCAGTGCCATATTGTCGAATTCCGGCCTGTGCGCAAGACGCCGAACCGTGAAGCGCATTCACACACAAACTGTAACAATTGCGGTGTGCGCTTTGCGCCTCCCTGCGGGCTATGTCATTCTCCGGCGCGATTCGCCGCTCGTCGATGGATTTTCCACAAGGACATTCGGCTTGGTCCTGTTCGATGATGTGCTGCTGCGCTACGGCGCCGGCCCTGACATTCTGCACAAGGTCTCCTTCTCGCTTGCGCCGGGCTCGTTCCACTTCCTGGTGGGTGCGAGCGGTGCCGGCAAATCCTCGCTGCTGCGCGTCATGTATCTGGCGCTGCGCCCGATCGGTGGGCGGGTCAGCCTGTTCGGCCGCGATGTGGAGCAGCTTTCCCGCCATGACATCGCCGAAATGCGCCGGCGCATCGGCGTGGTCTATCAGGATTTCCGCCTGATCGACCATCTGTCCGCTGTGGACAATGTGGCGCTGCCGCTGCGCATTGCCCGCGTGCGCGAATCCGAAGTGCAGAAGAATGTGCGTGAGCTGCTCGCCTGGGTTGGGCTCGGCGAGCAGATGGATGCGCTGCCGGCCACGCTGTCCGGCGGCCAGCAGCAGCGCGTGGCGATCGCGCGCGCCGTCGTCACGCGTCCCAGCCTGCTGCTGGCCGACGAGCCCACCGGCAACGTCGACGACAAGATCGGCGTGCGGCTGCTTTATCTGTTCGAGGAGCTGAACAAGCTCGGCACCACTGTCGTGGTGGCAACCCACAATGAATCACTCGTGGCGCGCTTTCACCATCGCCAGCTGCGCATCGAGGATCACGGCCTGCGCATAGTCGAGACCGAGGATCAGGCGGCGCAGGGCCGCATGGCGGGATCGTGATGCTGCGCAGCGACCTTCCGCTGGACCGCGACAGCGCCGGCTTGTTCCTGCCGGCCATCATCGGCTTCATGGTCTTCCTGGCGGCGCTGGCGCTCGCCGGCAGCATGGCGGTCAACAATCTGCTGAGCCATTGGCGTGGCACCATCGAGGCGTCCTTCACCGTACAACTGCCGCCGGTGGAAGGCGAAACCGTCGCGGCCGCTTCCGACCGGCGCAGCCATGCGCTGTCGGCCCTGACCAACGAGCCTGGCATCCGCAGCGCCATCCTGCTGAGCGATGCCGACAAAGCGCGCTTGCTGGAGCCCTGGCTCGGTGCCGACACGGCAAAGCTCGATCTGCCGCTGCCCGATTTGATCGCCGTGACGGCGCAGCCCGGCAGCACCATCGACAAGATGGCACTCACCACGAAGTTGCAGGCCATCTCACCGGGTGCGGCGATCGACGATCACGGCCGCTGGCGCGATGCCATCGCCAGGGCAGCCTCGGCAGCAAACCTGGCGCTGCTCGGCCTGTTGCTGCTGATCGGCCTGGCCGCAGCGCTGACAGTCGTTTTCGTTGCCCGGGCCGGGCTTGCCGCCCACCGGCGGGTCATCGAAATCCTTCATCTCGTCGGCGCCCATGACGGCTATACCGCCCGCCAGTTTCAGCACCATGCCTTCAGCCGGGGGCTCGCCGGCGGCGTCCTCGGCGCCGCTGTGGCAGCGGCGATCATCGTCGCGGCAGGATACTGGCTGCCGGGCTTCGACAGTGCAGCTCTCGCACTGAAGCCCCTGCAATGGCTCGCGGTAGCACTGCTGCCGCTGGCCGGGGCTCTCTTGGCGATGGCTACCGCCCGATATACGGTGCTTCGCTCGCTCAGGCGGATTCTCTAACGCCTGAGGCCACGCTTTACCCGCAAGGCTGCCGATGCGCCTGGTGCTGCTCGACCGTGACGGCGTTCTCAATGCCGATCGCGAAGACTCGGTGAAGACACCGGGCGAGCTTGTCATGCTGCCGGGTGCAGCAGAGGCCGTGGCGCGGCTCAACAATGCCGGCCGCCTTGTCGTGTTGTGCAGCAATCAGTCGGTCGTCGGCCGCGGAGTCGTCGACGAGGCGATGCTGGGCCGCCTTCACGAGACGCTCGCGACGGAGCTGGC
>CAZQLF010000223.1:0-5783 GCA_964594035.1 uncultured Rhodospirillaceae bacterium
GTGCCGATCGGGCTCGCTGCAGCGCTCTGCGCCGGCCTGGCATCTGCCGCGCTGGCCGGCGGTGGCAACGACGCGCCCGATGTGATCAAGCCATATTATTATCAGCCGCCGGGCGGTCCCTTGAACGCTGTCGACCAACAGCAACTGATGGTCTACCGCGATCAACTCGAGTTGCAGCGACAGTCCCTTCAACTGGAACAGGATAGAGGGACCAGCGGCCCGAGTTTTCCACCTATGCTATTTCAGCCGCCGGTCAATCCTACCACGACCAGCAGCCAACTGTTCCGGACCCAGAGCGAATTGGACCGGGTCAACGGCTTGCTCGATCCCGTCCGCAGCAATGGCTCTTTGGTTCCGAGCCCGATGACCGGCTCGCCGCCCTTGCCGATCCTGCCCATGGGCATGGGAACCCAGTTCGTCATAACGACCCACTGATCGTTCAGGCCGCGAAACTCTTGCCCATGTTGACCTGGCCGCGGCCTGGCTTACAGTAAACGCCGGGGGCGAATCGGGAATGGCCATTCCGATGCGTTGGAGGGGTAGCAGGCCTTGAGTGATTTCTGGACCAGCATCCTGTGTTGGCTGACGCGGCTTTGGGAAAGGCTGAGCGAGCGGCCATGGGTTGGGCAATTGCAGAGTTCGTTTTCCGAGGCTGCCCGATGGCTTTGGGGCAGCGGGGCGCCTTTCGTCGGCGGCCTGATGGTGTTGCTCGCCGGCGCCATCGTGGCCCGCGCCATACGCGAGAGTGGCGAGAGGAAGCATCCAGCTCACGGCGACTGGGTCGCAGAGTGGTTGAGCCAGGACAGCGCCGGTCGCTGGCGGCCCACCATGGCGTTACTTCACTCGCGCCGTAGGATACTTCCGACCGAGATCGTGCGTTCGAAGCGCCTGAGACAGGCCAATCGAGCGTAACCTCCGGGCGCTCGCTCCCGCCAGGCCACTTTCTGCAACTTCATCTGTCGGCAAGTGCCAGTTCCGGCTAAGACTCCGGGACCGATTCGCGAGGAGAACCAGGCGGCGATGCAGGCGGCTCGGCGAAGGCTGGACCCAGCTGAGTATTTCTTTTGGCTGGCGGATCGCGTCTCCTGCCGGAACTTCGTCATGTTTGCCGAACTCACAGGCGAGCTCGATCCCGAGGCGCTGGCGGCGGCCCTTCGTCTTGCGCGGCAACGGCACCCCGCCCTTCGTCGGCGGTTCGCCGAGGATTGCAGCGACGTCTGGCTGGAGCCATCCGGGGATGTGCCGATCAATGTGCGATGTATCGCGGCACCCAATGCCGACTGGCGGCCGTTGATCGAGCGCGAGCTGGCCGCGCCTTTCGCGCCGGAGGACGCGGTGCCGATGCGCTGCCTCTATGCAACGCTACCTGGGGAGCCGACGGCAGCGCTTCTGGCCCTCACCTTCCATCACTCGCTCGCCGATGGCCGATCGGCCGCCGCCCTTCTGCGCCAACTCCTGTCCGAGGCGATTTCGGGCGAGGCCTGCAGCAGCGCAGTTGCGCCCGATCTTCCGCCTCTCCACGCCGGCTTTCCTGCCGTCCATCGTCCGGACTCGCCAATGCTCGAGGGAATGGGCGCGCCCCGCCGCAACCGGCAGGGGATGAAGGTCGAGCAGGAGAGATTGACGCGTCTCAAAGGCCGTGTCGCGGCACCCATCCCGCATATCGAGTCCATCGCGCTGGCGCCGGATGCAACCGAAAGCTTGCTCTCCGGCTGTCGCCGCGAAGGGACGACCGTGCAAGGCGCGCTGGGTGCCGCGCAGCTTCTGGCGACACGGGAGATCCTCGGGAACCGGGCACCGGGTGCCCTGCTACTCACACATGCCTTGGATATGCGCCCCCATCTCGAGACCACCGTGCCGGGCGAGTGCCTGGGTCTCTACAGTTCGATGCTATCGGCAAGCTACGAGTTCGGTGATGAGAGCCGGTTCTGGGACCTGGCCCGGGAGATCGGTGCCGGGCTTCGCAGGCAGATCGCCCGGGGCGAGGCCTATTACTGCTATTCCCTCGCCCGCCTGTTCTTCGCTCTGCAGCCGCCGGCAGGCCTGGCGACCGGTTCCCTCCTGACCAACATCGGCGCGATCGCGCCCATCCCCGGCGCCGGCATCCTGCGGTCCATATCTTTCGCACTGGCCCCCATGCCCAGCCAGCTCTCGGTCTGTACTGCCGGCAGCTACGCCGGTCGGTTGCTGGCGAACCTCAATTTCGACCAGGCGATCACGCCGGCGTTCGAAGCCGGTCGCCTGGCTGCGGCATTTCGAAAGCACCTCGACGCCGCGGCCTTGGATTGATGCTCCGGGGCGGGTTGGGGCGGGTGGTGTCCGACTCGCCGGTCTGCCTCCAACTTCACCGCGTTGAGGGCCTCCTCGAGCCGCAGGCGCAGGACCTCGCGGCCCGTCGCATCCAGCATCGCCGGCAACGAGATTTCCCGACCGACGACGAACACCCCGCGTCCAAACGGAAAGGGCAGAAGGAACCGGTCCCAGCTGGGAACGATGCGCCGGCGGCTCGTGGCATAGGAGACGGGGACAAGCACTGCATCGGCCAATTCCGCGGCGATCACCGGTCCCATGGCCGCGCGCGCGCAGGGGCCGCGCGGTCCGTCGGGGGTCATGCAAGGCAACCCATGGCTGCGGCAGACCTCGGCCACCCGATAGAGCGCTAGGACAGGCTCGCGCGACGTGGAGCCGGCGATGATCCCGACCCCGAAGCGTTGGACGGTACGCGCGATGAGCCTGCCGTCCCGGTGATCCGATACGAGGATGTGAAATTGTCGGTCACCGCGCACGGCGAAGGGCATCATCAACAGACGCCCATGCCAAAAGCAGATGATGGCGCGCCGGTGTTCCGCCAGCAGCCGGTCGGCTATCTCGTAGCCGACCCGCTGCCAGCGATTGGAGCGATAGACCAGGCGGATATAGGAGGCCGCCAGGCCGGATAAAAGCCATTGCCCGAAACGGGAATCGGCGAATCGACGCAGACTTCTCATGATCACGGGCCGGCGACGGCGCGCCTGCCGGTGAACGCTTCGTAGGCCCGCGACATGAAGCCGACCGCGGCTGCAGTGTTGAGAAAGTCAAGCACCAGGAACAGCGGCATCAGGATCGCCAGCTCTGGAAGTCTAGGCCTCGAAGAATCGCTCGAGAGCGCGTAGCCAGCCGAGACCACGACCGCGTATTTCAGCAGCATCAAGGGCAGGCAGCTGGCGAGAAAGGCGATGAACAGGCGCAAGCCGTTCCCGCGGGTCAGTTGCCAGGACCGCTTGAGGGATACCGCCCGATCGCCGATGGCGATGGCGGGGAAGACGAGCATGAAGCGCACGCCGAAAAAGAGCCCGACCAGCAGCAGGGCGCCCGTAAGCCAGCGCAGCGCGGGCCCTGCGGCCGCAATCTCGGCTGGCGAACCGCTGGCCAACAGATAGAGGATGCCGCCCAGGATCAAAATCAGAATCAGCGTCGCCAGCAAACCGAGGAGCATCCCCAGATAGCGCAATTCCCGGCGGCCGAGTTGCGCAGGCTCTCCGCTGTTGGCTGCCTGGCCGATCAAGCTTGCCCGGTGCCAGGCCACGGCGAAGGCGACCAGGAGCGGCAAGGCCACGAGTTCGGCGAGGTTGCGCCCGCTCCCCACATTGACCAGCCATTCCAGTGCCGCGCCCAAAAGCCAGGCGAGCAGGAGCCAGACCCAGCCGAGACGAAAGAGGAGCGGCAAATGGCCGAAGACGAAACGATAGCTGTCTCTGACAAGCGGCCGAACGGCGATCGCCGATGGCGGGGATGACGTCATGGTCGGCCGCGGCTCTCCTCGACCGACTCTACGGCGCCCCCTGCGTTACGAGCAAGGCCGTCGCCGCCTGACCGACGGGCGCAGGACCGACCTGTCAGGCCTTAGTGAAGCGGCGGTCCTTCCGCAGCCGCGCGGTCGCGCCGACGGCGGGTTTGTTTCATCAATTGGCGCAGATCCTCCAGGCTGACGCCGTCGCGGTCGAGCAACAGGTGAAGGATCGGGTCGCGGAGAAGTTCGCTGAGCTTCGGTTCGCCATGGACGTCGCACATCGGGTCTTCCCCTTGTTCAATCGCGCCATGACCGGAAGGCTCTCAGGCAACTGCGGCGGGTTCTGGACCGGATTGGGGCAATTTCGCGATTCCGCCGGTGCCACGTGACTCTGCCCTATTTCGGCAGCGCCTTCGGATTGCTGATGGCGAGCCTGGCAAGAAGTTCGGCGGCGAGCCGATCGCGCACTAGGGGATCATCGTCGTGGCATCCGGCGCGGATGGCGGCGGCAAGGGCGCGGCTGTCCGGGCTCGCGGGGCGGAAGGTGGCGCTCTCGCGCCCGCCGATGGCCATTGCGTTGGCGATCATGCGTGCTTCCAGGCGGCGATCTTCCGGCAGCGCCGGCAGAAGCTCCTCCAGCAGTACGCGCCTTGCCTCGGTCAGCAGCAGCGATGCGGCGGGCTGCTCCGCGGCGCCGGCATCCGCCGCAGCGGGAGCGGGCCAGGGGCCGGGGGCGACAAGCTCGATGATCGTACGCTCGAGCTCCGGCAGGATGCGCCCGGTAAGCGCCAGTTCTAGGGATTGCTCGCCGCCTCCGACATGCCTGTCCATCTGCTGAAGCGCAATCACGGCCCAGCGCAGATGCGCCATGACTTCCCAGTAGTGCACGGCGTCGGGGCGAATCCGCCGGCCGGATGCGCCTTCGTAGCCTCGGTAGAAATCGGCCCGCGGTGCGATGCCGCCGGCCTCCAGCCCTTCGGCGCCGTAGCGCCAGCATTTGGCGCAGAACCAGCCGATATCGGTCATGGGGTCGCCCCAGGCGGCGAACTCCCAGTCGAGGATTGCGGTCAGCCCGCTCTCATCCAGCATGTAGTTGCCGCTGCGGAAATCGTGATGCACGAGGACGATCTCGCCGGCAAGCGGGGCCTTGCGCTCGAGCCACCGCAGGCCCCATTCGAGTACGGGATGGCCGTTGCCGCGCCCGTCGAGTTCGCCGCGCAGCCTGGCGATTTCGTCGAGCGCCGGGCTCGACCGGGGTAGCGGCAGGAAATGAAGCCCCGCGGTGCCGGGGAGGATCTCGTGAATTCGCGCCAGTTCGACGCCCAGGCGCTCGGCGAGGCGCTTGCGGTCGCCGCCCAGCTTCAGATCCTTGACCACCCGATTGCCCCGGGCCACGCCGCCGACGCGGCGCATCAGATAGAAATCCTGGCCAAGCACGTCCGGGTCGCGGCAGAGCCACAGCGGTTCCGGCACCGTGACTCCGGCGCCATGAGCCGCTGTCAGCAGGGCGAACTCCTCAGCCCGGCCATGGCTCATGGCCACCCGCGAGGGCGCGTCGGTGCGCAGCACCAATTCCTGATGCCGGCCGGCCAGCTCGACGTCCACCAGCCAGTTTTCCTGGATCGCCCCGCCGGCGAGCGGCGATGCTTCGATGGTGCCCACCACCTGCCCGCTGACCTTGGCGATGAAGGCGGCGAGCCGAGCGCGCACGACTGGATCCTGAAGTTGTGCTTTGGGCATCTTTGCGACTGCTAGTCCCAGAACTCCTCGCCGTGTTCGAGGAACGCAGCGGCGAGGACCATCTTGTGAACCTCGGAGGCACCGTCCACCAACCGGGCCTGGCGGGCATAGCGGTACATCCACTCCAAGGGCGTATCGCCGGAATGGCCTCGTGCGCCGCAGAGCTGGATGGCGGTATCGACGGCCTTGTGCAGGGCATCGGCCACCTGCACCTTGGCAATGGACCACCTCTTGCCGGCAGAATCCGCCCGATCCCATTTACAGTGGCCCCGCC
>CAZQLF010000224.1:0-2383 GCA_964594035.1 uncultured Rhodospirillaceae bacterium
CCAGTCACCAGTCACCAGTCACCAGTCACCAGTCACCAGTCACCAGTCACCAGTCGCCATCGCCCGCACCACAGCCCCCGCCCACATACCCCCTCCCCCGAACACCCCACCACGAACCCCGCGTCACGCTCAGACACCCGCACCCCCCCGGCCCCATAGTCGCTTCGACCAACGAGCTGCCGCCCGCATACCAGAGTTTCGATGCGGGGCCGGGGCCGTTCGGCCTGCCACGCGCGGCCCTCAATCGCAGCGGACCGCAGATCACGTTCCCCGTCGATGGCTCGACGGTCGCCATGTCGAAGCAGGGTCAGAGCCTTACCGATCTATCGCTGGAGGCCTCGGGCGGTTCGCTGCCATTGACATGGCTCGTCAACGGCAAGCGGATCGATTCAACACCCTTCCGCCGCCAGGCGCAGTTCCTGCCCGATGGGCCTGGTCAAGTGCGGATCACGGTGATCGACGGCGAAGGCCACGCCGCCAGCAGCGCGGTCTGGCTGCAATAGGTGCCTGACTGTGCAGCACGAGTGGCAGTGTGCAAATACCGTGGACAATTCTCGGGTTGGCCGGTGTCATAACCCCAAGGAACCGTCCAACTTTCTTGGGCGAGTACCCTTTCTACATCGAACGAGAGGGCCCGCCGAACCGGAGCGACTGGATGTATCCGGTACTGTGGTGGACAGGCTCGGACGGAATAAACCGAGACGCCCTCGCATTTTTGTTCCCTCGGCTGCGATAACGGCAACGCAGCGGCCGGCACCGAACGCTTACTCCGGCGGCGGCGACCACAACCCTTCGCGCATCAGCTCGTCGGCTACGGCCTTGATGCTCTCGCGCAGGATGGCGACCGTCTCGTCGATCTGCGCCCTGGTGATGGTGAGCGGCGGCGACAGCACGGCGTAGTGGGCCAGCGGGCGCACCAGCAATCCGCGCGGCATGGTGTGGCGGATGATGCGATAGGCAACGTCCCAGTCGCTCGGCATGGCCTGCTTGGTCTTCTTGTCCCGCACGCATTCCACGCAGACCATCATATGGCTGCCACGCACATCGCCGACGATGGGCAGGTCGAGCAGCGTCTTCAGCTTTTCCAGGAAGTACGGCCCGACCTGGCGCACATGATCCAGAATGTGCTCGCGCTCGATGATCTCGAGGTTCTTGATTCCCGCCGCGCAGGCGACTGGATGGGCAGAATAGGTGAAGCCGTTGGTGAAATACTTGCCTGCGCCCGCCGGCCCGGTGAGTGAATCGTAGAGCCTGTCGGAGACGAAGAAGGCGCCGAGCGGCACGTAGCCGGAGGTCAGTCCCTTGGCCGAGGTGATGATGTCGGGGACGATGTCGAAGACGGGCTCGGAAGCGAAGATCTCGCCGAGGCGCCCGAATCCGGTGACCACCTCATCCGAGACATACATGACATCGTGTTTCCTGCAGACTTCCCAGGTGCGGCGCTGATAGCCCTTGGGCGGCACGATGACGCCGCCAGATGCCATCAGCGGCTCGGCGATGAAGCAGGCAACGTTCTCCGGCCCCAGCTGTTTGATCTTGTTCTCGAGGTCGGCGACCTTGAGATCGCAGAACTCGTCCTCGCTCATGCCGTCCGACCGGCGATAGGTGTTGGGAGCGGGCAGGTGATGCACCGTGTCGGTGACGAAATCGAGATTGCCGCGATCGCCGGGTTTGCCCGAGACCGAGGCCGAGAGATATGTCGAGCCGTGATAGGCGTATTCGCGGGTGATGATGTGCTTCTTGTTCGGCCGGCCGTGGAAGTTGTTGTAGAACTGGATGAAGCGCAGGGCCGAATCCACCGCCGTCGAGCCGCCCGTCGTAAAGAACACATGCTTCAGATCGCCCGGCGTGTATTGCGCCAGCCGGCTGCCGAAATCGATGGAGGGCGGCGTCGAGATCAGTCCGAAGGGCGAGAAATAGGGCATGCGCCGGGCCTGGTCTGCTATCGCCTGGGCCATCTCCTCGCGGCCATAGCCGATGTTGACGCACCACATGCCGCCGATGCCGTCGATCATCCGGTTGCCGCGGCTGTCATAGATATGGACGCCCTCGGCCTCGGCGACGATCAGCGGCTCGCGGGTCTTGGCGGTCCCGAGATCGATCCAGGGATGGATGATGTGGTCGCGATCCTCCTGCCAGAGCGCTTCGGTGTCATAGGCGAAATTGCTGCGCATGGATCGCTCCAGTGATAGTGATGCTCAGGCTGAGAGAGGCAGGCTAGAGGCGCCACCTTGCCGCGGCAAGCGCGGCTTGGCTTTGTGGGGTGGCGCCTTATTTTTGCCAGGTGGACCGATATGCTCGGCGATGAAGGCGAGGCAGACCTGAACAGCCTCTTCGCGCACGAAGCCGCGCGGGGACAACAGGGCCTGGAGCCAGAAGCCGG
>CAZQLF010000224.1:2393-5716 GCA_964594035.1 uncultured Rhodospirillaceae bacterium
AAAGGGGGTGTGGCGGTTGGGGCCGCGGGAAGGGGGGGGGGGCTTTTTGGGGGGGAGTGGCGAATATGCTGGTCGAGGAAAGTCACGAAGACCTGAATGGCCCTTTCGCGTACGAAACCGCGGGGATAAAGCAGGGCCTGCAGCCAGAAGCCGTCGATCATGGCCATCAGCGGTTGCACGATGTCGTTGGCACGGCGGGCGGCGCGATGATCGCGGGTGAGGAGGACTGCGACTTCCTTCTCGATGGCGTGGTTGTAACGGCGCTCCACCCGCGTCGCGGCGGCGCGATACCGGTCTCGCAGCTGGGCATCGGACCAGAAGGCAAACCACACCGCGAGTTTTTCGCGGGTGAAGATGCGGCGATCGAAATTGCTCGCGACCATCTGGTTGAGGCGGGCGCGGGGATCGTGGCCCGCGGCGCGCAGGTTCTTCTGCCACACGTCCTCGTATTCCTGCGAGAGGTGGTGGAAGGTTTCCTGGAACAGCCGTTCCTTGGAATCGAAATGGAAGTTCATGAGCCCGACGGAAACCTTGGCCTTGCGCGCGACGCGCTCCACCGTGGTGCCGGAGGCGCCGTGGCGAGCGATGACCGCGATGGTTGCCTTGATCAGGGCCTGCCGCCGCCGGTCGCGGATGGGTTCGTTGACGGCCATTAGCGCGGCGTCCACCCACCCTCACCCCGACCCTCTCCCGCCCAGGCGGGAGAGGGATAAAAAAGAATCCCTCGCCCCCATTCTTCATGGGGGAGAGGGTAGGGTGAGGGGGTGCCGAAGGCGTTCTGCATCACTGCTTCTTCCGCGGGGGGTCGAAGAACATGCGGTTGGCGGTCCAGCAGCGCATCATCTGGCGCTCGACCTTCTTTTCCTTGGGGTACCCGATCTCCACCCACATCTCGCGGCCGGCTTGCGCGAAAGCCGGCGGCACCTGGGCGAAGGCGATGTTCTTCTTCAGCGCCGGCGACCACAGCGCCGAGGTGGTGAGGCCGATCTCATGCCTGGCCGCCCTGTCGGCATAGAGGAAGGCGCCGGGGGCGGGCTTGCGGCCCTCGATTTCGATCCCGACGAGGATGTGGCGCGAGAGCCCCAGCGTCTTCTCGCGGATCAGCGCACGCTTGCCGATGAAATAGCCCTGTTTCTTGAATCCTATGGCCCAGCCGATGCCGGCCTCGATGGGCGACTGGCGCTGGCTGAGGCGAACGGCATGCATGGCGCCGATGTAATCGACATCGACGAGGATGAAGCCCGCCTCGATGCGGGTCATGTCGAGGGCGCGCGAACCAATGGGTGCGATCTTGTAGGGGTTGCCGATCCGAAGCAGGGTTTCCCACAGCCAGATCGCGTCCTTCGGCTCGACCCAGAGCTCGTAGCCCAGATCGCCGGTGTAGCCGGCGCGGTCGATGCGCAGCCAGCGGCCATCGATCGTCGTTTCCATGATGGCGAAATGCGGCAGGTTTTCGATTGCCCCAACGCCAAGGGCCTTCAGGATGTCGCGCGAGGTGGGACCCTGGAGTGCGAGCCCCGCGAGCCGATCGGAAATCTCCTCGATGGCGACATCGAAGCCATAGGCGGATTCATGCAGCCAGTGGAGCTGGTGCAGGGCGGCATTGAGAATGAAATCGTCGGGGCCGAGGCGGAAGAGGGTACCTTCCTCGATCATCTTGCCGTCATCGTCGCACCAGGCGGTGTAGACGACCTGCTGCGGTTTGACCCTGGTGATGTCGCGGGTGACGAGATAGTCGACATAGCGCGCCGCGTCCTTGCCGCGGATCGAATATTTGATCAGCGGCGAAACGTCGTAGATGGAGGCGCCGCTGCGCACGGCAAAATATTCCGACTGTTCGGAATCGTAGAAGGCAGGCGAATAGAATCCCATCCAGCGGATCCAGCCATTGCCGTGCATGAGCTGCTCCATCGGCTCATGGAACGGCGTCTTGCGCAGGAAGGGCTGCAGGTGCTGCACATGCGTCATTTCGCAGCCCTCCGGTGCTGGCGGCGATCCTTCAGGATTTCGCGCGCCGCATTGGCGCCGGGAGCCCCGGACAGATTGCCGCCGGGGTGCGCGCCGGCGCCGCAGAGCCAGAGCCCCGGGATCGGCATGCGGTAGCGCTGGAACTGCCCCGCCGGCCGCAGGAAGAACATCTGGTCGAGAGTTACCTCACCGTGATGCCACTGGCCGCCGGAGAGGCCGAACTGGCTCTCGATGTCCTGGGGTGTCAGCACCTCCTGCGCCACCACCCGGGTGGCGAGATCGGGGGCCGAATTGGCGAGCAGCCGGAGCGGTCGCTCCCCCATCTTCCGGGCCGCCTCGTCGTTGGAGGTCGTGCGCAGGCGATACGGCGCGTATTGAAACAGGATCGAGGCGACGTGTTTTCCTTCCGGCGCAAGATTGGGGTCGCTGAGAGAGGGGATCACGATCTCCAGCGCCGGCCTGTTGGCAACGCGGCCGTATTTCGCGCAGTCGAAAGCGCGCTCCACATGATCGATGGCGGGCGCCACCACCATGCGGCCGGTCGACTTCGTCCAGGAATCCGGCAGGCCATCGAGGGCGAGGTGGACCTTGGCCACGCAACCGTTCATGCGCAGATGGCGGATGCGCTTCAGGAACTGGGTGTCGAGATTGCCGGGCGGCACCAGCTTCAGCAACGTCGCCTGCGGATCGGCGCTGCTGGCCACGATCGGCGCGCGGATCTCATCGCCGTTGGCGAGCACAACGCCAACCGCGCTGTCGCTTTCGATCAGCACATGGGCGACCTCTGCGCCGGTGCGGATCTCCACACCGGCGGCCTTCGCGGCCTTCGTCAGCGCCTCGGCGAGAGTCCCCATGCCGCCCACCGGCAGATGAAAGGCGCCCATGCCATGGCGGCCGAGGGAGGAGAGGCGATAGAGCAGGTTGAACACCGTGTTGGGCGAGCGCGGCCCGAGATAGACGCCGAGCGTGGCGTCGAAGGCGAGCAGGCCCTTGATGGCATCGCTCTCGAAGAAATCGCTGGCGAGGTCGGCCACGTTCATCGTCAGGATGCGGGTCAGCTCCAGCATGTCCTTGCGGCCCATCATGCGAAGCTGGAGCGCGAAGAAGCCTAGCGAAACCTTGGTTGCGAAATCATTGGCCGGCAGCATGGGGCTAGGCGGTGTCATCATCAGGAAACCGCCGAGCGCGCCCGCCAGGCGCGTCAGCCGCGCCATCACCGGCGCGAAAGCGTCACCATCGGCGGGCGAGACGTGGGCGATGGCGACGGCCGTGGCGACCTTGTCCGGGGTGAAATCGATACGCGCCCCATTGGCGAGCAGTGCCGAGGTGCCGACCCGGCGCAGTGCCGCGCGCAG
>CAZQLF010000225.1:0-5666 GCA_964594035.1 uncultured Rhodospirillaceae bacterium
CATGACGTAGATGTATTGATAGGCGGCCATCGGCGCTCCGCAGGGGTGGTTTTGAGGCCGGGTCTTTTACCCTATGGCAGCGCGGGCGCCAACCTTCGCCTCCGTCATTTCGCCAGCCGTTGCGCCTCGGCCGCCAACAGCTCAGCGGCGAGCTGCGGATGAATATTGCTGCCCGTCAGCACGGTTGCGATCCGCTCGCCGGGAATGCCGCCGGCGGCTACCGCCGCAAGGCCCGACCCGCCGGAAGGTTCCAACAAACGGCCAAGCGCGCCAGCGGTCGCCTGCACCGCATGGCGCATGGCTGCGTCGTCGACCAGGACAAAATCGTCCACCAGGGCGCGCACCCGGTCGAGCGAGCGGGCAATGGGCGTTCCGATAGCAAGGCCGTCGGCGATGGTATCGGGCGCGACCGTCAGGACTTTACCGGCCTTCCAGCTATCGGCCATGGCTGGTGCACCTTGCGCAACGATGCCGATGATGCGGGTCTTTGGCGAATGCTTGCGCAGCCATAGCGCCATACCGGTGATGAGCGCCCCATCGCCCACCGGGATCGCCGCCGTATCGATGGGGCCGGCCTGGAGCAGCTCAATAGCGATGGTGCCCGCACCCTCCGAGATCGCCGGATCCTCGCCGTCCTCGATGAAGATGCGGCCCTTGCCCTGACGAGCGAAGTCGCGGGCCCGCCGTTTCGCCTCGTCGCCATCGGCGCCGCCAACGGCAACCTCGGAGCCGAACGCCTTCATACGGGCGAGCTTCACCGGGTTGACGTCCTGCGGGACGAACACCGTCACGGGCACGCCGAGGCTGCGGCAGCAATAGCCGACAGCCTGCCCGAAATTCCCCGCCGAGGGGCAGACGGCATGTTGGCCCTTCTCGAAGGATCGGGCGCGGTAGCTGACGCCACGGCCTTTGAAGCTGCGGATGGGGTTGGCGGTCTCTACCTTGACCAGCACGCGATTGCCCAGGGCCGCGTTCAGCTGTTCGTCGCTGAATTGCGGGGTATTGCGGAAGACGGGGTCAATGAGGCGGCTGGCTTCTTCGATATTGGCGAGAGAAAGATCAATGGCGGGCATTAGACGCTCCGGCAGCAATTGCGCCGCGGAGGATAGCCCGGGAAAGCTGCAGTCGTGAACCGCTCAACCGGCCTTTGCCGCAGCCTTGCGGAAAAACTTCGCCGTCGCCTCATCGATCGGGAAGAAGCTTTCGATGCGGATTTCCTGCACCGTGATGTCCTGGGGTGTGCCGAGGGTGGCGATGGTGGTAAAGACGTTGAGGGAGGTCGCGTGCTTGCGGATGCGGATCGGCAGCAGCGGCCTGGGCGTCTCCTCGATTGCAGCGCCATGGGCCAGTTCCGCAAGTCCCTCGTCCGACAGCAGACGTGCCAGCAGGGCCGAAGATTCGCGCGAACCGTCGCTGATCACGTCGGCTTGCACGCCGCGGATGAAATGCAGTGCCACCTCCTGCCAGTTCGCGATGAAGGGCCTGAGGATGGCAGGCGACAGCAGCGCATCCGCCAGATTGACCGGGCCGGCGGGCACGCTTCCCAGGATGAAGGAAACCATATGCACCGCGCCGTTGTTGGCACGCTTCAGGCCCCAGTGCCGGTCGACGACGAATGCCGGAAACGGCTCCTGCTGTGCCAGGATGTGCTCAAGGGCGCTGTCGACCTGGGCCAGCTCCGGCGCGCCCAGCGTGCCTTCCTTCCACACCGCGGCGAAACCAGCCGAGGCCAGCAGGGCATTCTGCTGGCGCAGCGAAACGTTGAGCGCGGCGGCCAGGCTCAGCACCATCTGGGGGCTCGGCGCCGCCCGGCCGGATTCAAGAAAACTCACATGGCGTTGCGAGCTGCCGGCGGCTCCCGCAAGCTCGAGCTGGGACAGGCCGCGGCGCTTGCGCCACCAGCGCAGATGCTCGCCAAAGGTCTGCCGGGACAGTCCGCTCACCGGTCGAGTCACCACCGAATGATTTGCGTAAGCCATGTAATCGCACTTTCCTTGTTTGAGCCAGCCGGGGTCTAGCGCCAGAAGCCGATGCTGGAATCTTCGCGGCCGGCGGGATCAATACCGATATCGCGAAGCATATGGCCGCTGAACGAATCGAGATTCAGGCGGTTGCCGCGACGGCAGATCAAGCCAATCACGCCGAGCAGGACACTGCGAAGGGGACCGAGGACCGGCTTTGCGCGCGCCCTGCCGGGCGGGCGGATGAGCCGGAGCGTGGCATGCTTGCCGTTGGGTGGGACGGACATGGCATACTCCTTTGCTGGGTTCTGTGATCCGATCCTGTCCGCCGGACCGGGCCCCATCAATTACCTGACGGGTAATTGCCATTACTGTGGTGAATCGGTCGAAAACTGAGATCATCCCTGCCCCATCAGTGGGATAGCCGGGTCTGGCGAACTCGTTTAACGTGAATTGTGACGTTAGCGCGACGGAGCGGGACTGACTCGTCCTGGGGAACGTTTGGGCGCGTCGGTACTTGCTGTCACAGCAATGGAGGGATGCATGGCTACGGCAACAACGGCACGAGGGGGATTTCCAGATCGTCACCGGATGACCGCGGAAGAGCGGAAAGTTATTTTCGCGTCGTCGCTCGGCACGGTTTTCGAGTGGTATGACTTCTACATCTACGGCACGCTGGCGACGATCCTGGCCAAGCAGTTCTTCTCCGGCGTGGCCCCGAACGCCGCTTTCATATTCACCCTTCTTGCGTTTGCCGCCGGCTTCGCGGTTCGCCCTCTCGGCGCCCTGGTCTTCGGTCGCATCGGCGATCTCGTCGGCAGGAAGTACACCTTCCTGATCACCATCGCCTGCATGGGCCTGGGCACGTTCCTGATCGGCTTGCTGCCGAGCTACGCCACCGCGGGTATCATCGCGCCGATCATCCTGATCCTCCTTCGACTGTTGCAGGGTCTGGCTCTCGGTGGCGAGTATGGTGGTGCCGCGATCTATGTCGCCGAGCATGCGCCCGCCGGCCGCCGCGGCCTCTACACTTCCTGGATACAGACCACCGCGACTCTGGGCCTGTTCCTCGCCCTGCTGCTGATCCTCGCCATCCGCCAGGGCATGGGCGAAGAATCCTTTGCCGCCTGGGGCTGGCGCATTCCGTTCCTGGTGTCGTCGGTCCTGCTGGTGATCTCGCTCTGGATCCGCATGCAGCTCGCCGAATCACCCGTCTTCAAGCGCATGAAGGAGGAGGGCAAGGCTTCCAAGGCGCCGCTATCCGAAGCTTTCGGAACCTGGGTGAATGCCCGCATCGCGCTGCTCGCCCTTCTCGGCGCCACGGCGGGCGAAGCGGTGGTGTGGTATGGCGGCCAGTTCTATGCGCTGTTCTTCCTCGGCCGGACACTGAAGGTCGACCCGCTGACAACAGCACCGGTGATGATTGCGCTTTCTTTGGCGCTCGGCACGCCGTTCTTCATCTTCTTCGGCTGGCTCTCGGACAAAATCGGCCGCAAGCCGATCATCATGGCAGGGTTCCTGCTGGCGGCGGTCACCTACTTCCCGATCTTCCAGGGGATTACTCACTACGCCAATCCGGACCTGGAAGCAGCCCTGGCCCAGGCGCCGGTGGTGGTCACGGCCGATCCGGCCGAATGCTCGTTCCAGCTGGACCTGACCGGCACCTCCAAATTCACCAGCTCCTGCGACGTGGTGAAATCGGCGCTGGTGAAGCTTTCGGTCAACTACACCAACGAGGATGCACCGGCGGGGACCAAGGCCTCGGTCAAGGTCGGTGACCAGACAATCGCCGCCGACACACCGGATTTCGCCAAGGTGTTGGCCGCGGCGGTTGCCGGCCATGGCTATCCAGCCAAGGCAGACCCAGGCAAGATCAACTGGTTCATGACCATCGTCCTGCTGACGGTTCTCGTGATCTACGTGACCATGGTCTATGCGCCGATCGCGGCATGGCTGGTGGAGATGTTCCCGACCCGCATCCGCTATAGCGGGGTGTCGTTGCCCTATCACATCGGCAATGGCTGGTTCGGCGGCTTCCTGCCGGCCATCGTGTTCGCTATCGTTGCTGCGACCGGCAATATTTACTCCGGTCTGTGGTATCCGATCGTGGTGGCCGCGGCGAGTCTGGTCATCGGCGTGATCTTCCTGCCTGAAACCCGCCATCGCGACATCATCACGCACGGCGGGTAACAGACACTTATTCCTGCGAAGCCCCGCCGAAAGGCGGGGCTTCTTTCTTGCCTCGGCTAGCGGCTGAGCGCGTCGCGCACCACGAGGTCGAGACGGCCGATCGCGTTCAGCGTCGCCTTCAACCGATCGCGTTCGATGCGCGGCAGGCGCCGCACATCGATGGTCGAGCTGGGGGCGCGTCCGGCTTCGATATCGATCAGCTGCTGTTCCAGAGTCAGCCGTTGCAGGCGGTCATAGGCGTCAGCGAACAGCGCCAGATCGTCGGCCTGCAGCAGCCCTTCTTCGGTCGCCGCCGCCAGCCGCTGGCGGGTGGAGAGCGCCGTTGCCCCAATCTTCAGCGCCAGGATTCGCGCCGCCGAGACCAGGGTGCGCAGACCACCCTGCTTCAGATCGATGCGGCCCGCTTTGGCGCGGAAGTTGCCAAGGATCGGCGACAGCGCCGGACTGCGAATTTCGAGGCGATGCGCCAATCGTATCAGGAAGGAGGGCGAGCCGGCCGCCTCCTGGGAAAAGCGCCGCAGTTCCGCCGCCAGAGTGGAATCGCCCAGGACATCGCGGAAATCGTAGAAGATATCGGCGTTCAGCAGATCGATGGGCTCGCTCTCGCGCACCCAGCGCGCGACCTCGGCCTCCCAGCCCACCAGGCTGTGGCGGCAGTTCTTGTTTTTCGCCATCACGCCGCCGCCGCAATAGACGAGCCCGGCGGTGTTCATGATGTCGGCGGCGCGGGCGCCAAGTTCGGCATACCAGGCATCGTCGTCTTCGCTGCCGGCATGGACCAGGGCGTTATCCTGATCAGCCGCCAGCAGACTCTCGCCACGCCCGGCCGAGCCCAGGACGAGAAAGGCCCAACTGGCCGGCGCCACTCCCTTGCCTTCAGCCATCATGGCGGCGGCCGCCAGGCCGGCGGCGCGCGCCGAGATATCGCGCAGCCCGTCGCTGATGACCTCGGCGATCTCGGCCGATGACAGGCCTTCCGACAGCAGGCGGCGCGCCACCACGGGCAGATGGCGGTAGGCTCGCGCCAATGCAGCGGCGTCTTTCGCCTCGGCGATATCCTCGCCCAGCCCCAGCGCGGAATCGGCCCGCTGGCGCAACAAGGCGCGGGCGACAACAATGCCGACGGCACGTCCGCTGCCGCGTTCGACGACGCAGAGATGGCGGATGCGCCGGCCGTTCATGCGGGTGATGGCGACGTGGAGAAAATCCTCCGGTGCCACGGTCACGACCGGCCGGCTGAGCAGCCCCTCGACCGTGCGTGGCAAACCCGCGCTGCCGTCGGCGGCGACCGCCCGCAACACGTCATGCTCGGTCATGATGCCCGTCGGCCGTCCCGACCCATCGACCGAAACCAGCGCGCTGATGCCGCTGAGCTGCATGGCGCGTGCCGCCGTCTGGACCGTGTCCGTGGGATGGATCACCGCCACCGGCGTATCCATCGCCTCTGCGACCCGATGGCGATAGACGAAGGAATCGATGCGCTCGATAACGGCGCGGTCCATGGGCTACCAGCCC
>CAZQLF010000226.1:0-5658 GCA_964594035.1 uncultured Rhodospirillaceae bacterium
TCCTGCTCTTTGCGTTCTTTCTGCTCGGCTTCGCCCTTGATCTTCAGTTTGAATCAACGAGAGGCGTGAACCAGCGCCGGATTGTGAGATCAGCGGCGGCCGCGAACTCGGTGAAAATAGCCTCATGGTGAGCCTGTCGAACCATGAGGTTGTCAAACAGATCGAGCGACCTCATCCTCCGACAAGCTCAGGATGAGGGCCAAAAATTCGCGCCGTCGGCATTGTCACTCAGCGCTCGTAGCTCTCCGCCAGCGCGTCCAGCAGCCTGACCCCGAAGCCGGTCGCCCCTTTGGGCTGGGTCGGCCGTTCCTTGTTGGCAAACATGCCGGTATAGGCGATGTCGAGATGCGCCCAGGGCGTGTCGCCAACAAAATGCTGGAGCAATTGCGCCCCATGAATGGCATCCGCCGTCTCCTCGTTCGGGGCCACCTGGCGCAAATCGGCGATCCCTGATTCGAGATTGGCGTCGTAATCGGGACCGATGGGAAGCCGCCAGAGCTTCTCGCCCGTCTTGTCGCCGGCGGCGATCAACCGCTTCACCAGCGCGTCGTTATTGCTCAGCACGCCGGCATGGTAGTGGCCGAGGGCCGCGCCAACGGCATAGGTCAGCGTCGCCAGATCCATGACCGCCCGCGGCTTGAAGCGGCTGACGGTATAATGCAGCGCGTCGCTCAGGATCAGCCGGCCTTCCGCATCGGTATCGATCACTTCGATGGTCTGGCCCGACATGGTCGTCAAAATGTCGCCCGGCCGGTAGGAGGTGTTCGAGGGTAAATTCTCCACCAGCGCACAGACACCCACCGCCTCGATCGGCGCCTTGCGCGTGGCCAGTGCCTGGATCACGCCGACCACCGCGGCGGCACCCGCCATGTCGGCCTTCATCGCTTCCATGCCATCGGCCTTCTTGATGCCGAGACCGCCGGCATCGAACACCACGCCCTTGCCGACGAAAGCGATGGGGGCTTTCTTTTTCACGCCTCTTCCCTTCCAGCGCAGCACCAGCAGGCGCGGCCGGCGTTCGCTGCCCGAACCCACGGCGAGCAGCGCGCCGGCGCCGAGCCGGCGGAGTTGCGCCTCCACCAGCACCTCGACCTTCACGCCGAGCTTTTTAAGAAACCGCGCCCGGCGCACGAAATCGTCCGGCCCCAGCAGATTGGCCGGCTCGTTGACCAGACCCCGCGCGGTGCCGACGGCATCAGCCAAACCCTCCAGGCGATCGAGCAATTTCCGTGCCCCCGCACCTTTGGCGACGATCGAAAGCCGGCGCACCGGTTTCGGATCGCCAGGGCGCGCGACCGTGCGCAGCTTGAGGAAACGCTGGCTTGCCAGCAAAGCGCCAAAGGCAAGATGCGCGGGCAGATCGCCCGCAAGATCGAGCGCAATGGCGGCCTCATCTTCACCCATGCCGGCCAGCACGCTCTCGATGCGCCCGCCAATGTCCTGCGCGGCGAGTACATTCAACGCGCCGGATTTGCCGAGCCCGATAAGCACCACGCGCCGCCCGGCAAAACCTTCCGGCGCCACGAAGTCGAGCGACTGCCCCGCCACGCCGGTAAACCGCCCGGAGGCCATCGCCTTGCGAATCCTGCCGCCGAGCTTGCGATCCAGTGCCGCCGCCGAGGAGCCGAGTTTGCGGCCTTCATGGGCAGCAACGATCATCACCGGCGTGGCGCCCGGCACTTTCGCTACGAGTTCGATCTCCACGAAATCTCCCCTTCGAGGCTACCCAATCCGGCGGATTTTGCCGTCTTGCGCGCGCCAGCGCCAGTCCGCCCCCAAGGCATCATGACGAGGGGCTAGATGAGGGGTTTGGGCTTCTGCGGCGCCGCGGTCATTTTGTCGACGGCATCCTGGATGCGGCCCCACAGCATGGCTTCGTCCATCCGGTTCTGCGCCAGCAGTTGCGAGACGCGGCCGGCCACATGGCTGCGCGCGCCATCCTTGCCATGCTCGTCGATCAGCAGCTTGGCCTTCAGATAAACGTCGCGGTCGGAAACGGAGGCATTGTCCATCGCCCGACTATAGGCGATTGCCGTCAGGTTTCCAGCGTGGCCGTTTGCAGGATGTCGCTGTGATGGGGCTTGCGGTCTTCCTTGATCAGGAAGCACAGCACGCCCGCGAACAGCGCCAGCGCGATCGCCATGACCCAGACCCAGAGATATTCGGCATAGAGGTCATAGAGCACGCCGGCGAGCTGCGCCCCCACTGCCGCGCCCAGCGCGTGACCGGCGGAGAGCAGTCCCATGGTCAGGCCGAGAACGCGCAGGCCCATATTGCTGGCCGCCAGGCTCGCGGTGACCGGTACGGTGGAATAGTCGAACACGCCGAACAGCACCGCGAACAGGAACAGCAGATGGATGTCGTGGGCAGCCCAGATCAGCACGAGGAAGGAGAAGCCACGCAGGATATAGATCATGCCCAGCAGCAGCGGACGATGCATGCGGTCGGACAGATAGCCGGACAGCACCATGCCGCCGAGATTGACGGCGGAGAGAATGCCGTAGGCATAGGCGCTCTGCAGCGGCGGGAAGCCGCAGGCCGCGGCATAGGGCAGTAGATGCACCTCGATGATGCCCGAGGTGGTGAAGCCGCAGATGACATAACTCCACAGCAGCAAGTGGAACACCGGCTTGCGGAACAGCGCCGCCGTCTGAGAAAAGATCGAACCGGTCGCTTCGGTCTTCCTGACGGCCTTCGGCTGCGCACTCACCGGCCTTACGAAGACCAGTACGGCGATCGCCATGGCAAAGGCCGCCGCACCCAGCGCGAAATAACTCCAGCGCCAGCTGATGGTCTGCAGCACCGCTGCCAGCACCGGCACAACGACGAGCTGGCCCGCCGTCGAGCCCGCCGTGGCCGTGCCCACGGCGAGGCCGCGGTTCTTCTCGAAGGTCAGGCTGACGATCGTTCCCACGGCGTGGGTTGCGGCCATGCCGAAGCCAAGGCCAGCGAAAAGGCCGAAGGCAACGAGGAACTCCCAGGGCACCTGCATGAATCCGGAAAACGTCATGCCCGCGGCGACGGCAATGCAGCCGGCGAACAGCAGCGCCCGACCGCCATAGCGGTCGATCAAATTGCCGGCGATGGGCGACATGACCGCCATGGTGACCAGCGCCAGCGAGGCGCCGCTGGAGACGAAACTGCGGCTCCAGCCGAAATCCTTCTGCAAATACGGCATGGCAAGGCCGAGCAGCGAGCGCGCGGCGAAGGAGACGCTCAAGACGGCGAAGCAGATGCCGACGACGGTCCAGGCGGCGACGGCCGAACGCGAAGCGTCGTCGCGGGTTATGGCTTCCTGATGTGACATGACGGCCGGACTTTAGCGGTTGGCATCGGCCAGAGAAACCAGGGACTTGTCGCCTCACAATTGCGCGCCCATCATGGCTAAAGACCCTGCGGGCAAAGAGGCTTTGCAGCCCGAAAGGCGTCTGCTATAAGGCCCGCCTTCACTGATCCGGGGTAGCTCAGCGGTAGAGCAATCGGCTGTTAACCGATCGGTCGCCCGTTCGAATCGGGCCCCCGGAGCCAACACATAACAGGGGTTGCGGCAGGAATGCCCGACCCCTTTCGTTTCAGAAATGATCCAGGACAAACATCATGATTGTCGGCGCAGAAAAGCGCTGCGTCGATCCATTGGCTATTCACTGCGCCGTCTCTCCACGTCGGTTCCCGGGACGCCAGCGACGGGTTGTTTGAGGGCGGTCGAAGGAGTAAAAATCCCGCCTGATTGGAGGGTCGTATGAAGCTACGCACTTTGCTGTTGGTCGCGGCTGGCTGCGCCTTAAGCGCCTGCTCTGGGGCGAAACAGCCGGTCGGCGGCCTGGGCCAGAGTGCGCCGGGCGAGTCCACGACGGTCTCCCAGACGCCGCTCAGTGTGCCGCCCGATTTCAGCCTGCCCGTCACGGCAGCGAGCGCGGCACAGCACCAGCCGGGTACCGATTCCGGTGCTGCCTCGGATGCGACGCAGTCCTCAGGCGAGCAGGCACTGCTGCAGACGGCCGGCGCCTCCAACCCGGATCCCAATATTCGCACAACGGTCGACCAGGAGGCCACACTCGGCGCTCCGGTCAGCCAGGACCTGGCGGACAAACTGGCGGTCTGGCAAAATTCCTCACTTCAGCCGGCGACCGCGGGTGCCGCGCCCACGATCAAGCGCAAGTCGAAGGCCCTGATCGACAGCATTTTCTAGTTTCTTCTTCTGCCGGCGTGGGTGGGCGCGCCATCTCCTGAATGAAATTGAAGGCAGGCTCGCCAGTCTCTGCTCACGGCGACGACGATGAGTGCGTTTGACTAACCTTGCACCCACGCCTTGAACGCCGGCGGATAGGCCACGTCGATCGGATCCGGGCCGTGGTGATACTGCGGGAACTTGGCCCAGGCCGCGTTCGTCGATGTGCGCACGCCCGCGACCAGCTCCTCCTCGTTCGCCGCCAGCACCTTGCGGTCCTTCACCACCGTCTTGCCGGCGACGATCACCTGTTTGACGAGTTCGCCCGTACCGCACTGGACCAGCGCCTTGATGGGATCGAGGAACGGCCCGATGCGCAGATTGGCGAAATCGACGATGACGATATCGGCGGCCGCACCGGGCGCGATGCGGCCCAGATCGCCGCGGCGCAGCGCTTTCGCGCCGCCCAGTGTCGCGGCATTGAACACATCGCGCGCCTTGGCGGATTCGAAGCTGTCATCGGCGATCTTGGCGGCGAGGCTGGCAACCTTCATCTCCTCGACGATGTCCTGGGGATATGTGTCGGTGCCGATGGCGAGGTTGATCCCGGCATCGCGATATCGCTGAAAGCTCGCCAGCGTCAGGCCGCCCCGGGTGAAGACCAGCGGACAATGAGCGACACTCGCGCCTGACTCGGCCACGCGCTTCAGATCGCCGGCGAAGGGATAGGCGATCTGGCTGTGGCCACTCGTGTAAAGGCAATGGCCCAGGATCACCTCGGGCCCGAGGAAGCCGATGCTGTCGAGCTGCTCGATCGGTGTCTTGCCGTATTCGCGCACCGTATCCTGGAACTCGATCACGGATTCTGCGACATGCAGCGTGATGCCGATGCCGAGCTGTGCTGCCGCCTGCTTGGCCTTGCGCAGCAATGCCGGCGTGGAGAGATGCTGCTCAAAGGGCACGAGGATCGTGCGGATCAGCCCGCCATGCATGCCATCGGCACGCTGGGCATAGGCGATCGCGCGGTCAAGCGCGGCCTCCCCGCCCTTCTCGTCCCAATGGCGCTGCAGCCGCCCGCCCTGGTCGTAGTGATGATTGGCCGAGGAGAATCCCGGGGTGGTGTAAAGCCGCATGCCGAGTTCGCCGGCGATATCCGGCATCAGGTCCGGGTCGTCGCCGAACTCGCCGCCCATCTCCACCACCGTTGTCGAGCCGAAGCGCATCAGCGAGGCGAGGCTGTATTTCATGCTGACCCGCTGGTCCTCGAAAGCGAACAAGTTCGGCCCGCCGATGCCCTTCGAGGGCCAGTGATTGAGAAAGCCGGAGCGGAAAAGGTCACGCCGCCAGCCATCGATGATCATGCGATCGCCCGCCTGCGAGCCGACCTGGACGTGGGTATTGATCAGGCCGGGAATGACGAGATCGCCGCCAGCGGCCATTACCTCATCGGTGGTCCAGTCGACTCATCCCCCGAAGTTCTTGCCGACGAA
>CAZQLF010000227.1:0-5649 GCA_964594035.1 uncultured Rhodospirillaceae bacterium
GCATCGTGCTGGCCAACCAGCTCGTCGGCCGCCAGGCGATTTCCTTCGTCATCGGCGAGCTCGTCCGCGATCCGTCGTTCGAGTTCTATACGCTGGCCGATTCCATCGAAGGGGTGACGCGCGTTGCCGCCGAAGCCAGGCGCGCGGGGTTGAAACGCCCGGTCAATCTGCTGCTGGAGGGCGGGTTGATGGGAAGCCGCACTGGCTGCCGCACCCGCGAACAGGCAATGGCCGTGGCCCATGCCATTCGCGACAACGCGCCCTTCGTCGCGTTGCGCGGCGTGGAAGGTTTCGAAGGTCTTGTTCAGGGCTCGATGGAGGATCGGGAGAAGGCGGTCACCGCCTTCATGGACTTCCTGGTGCGCATCGCTTCTGACTGCGCGAAGGAAAAGCTCTTTGCGCCCGGCCCGGTCATTCTCTCGGCGGGCGGCTCGGCCTTCTACGATATCGTCGCGAAGAAGCTTGGGGAGGCCGGCATCGGCGAGACACTGCTCTTGCTGCGCAGCGGCTGCTATCTCACCCAGGATTCCGCGTCATACCGCAACTTCTTCGCGCGCCTGCAAAGCCGCTCGGCGGTGGCGGGCAGTGTGGCCGGCGGGCTGCAGCCGGCACTCGAGGTCTGGACCTATGTCCAGTCGCGTCCGGAACCGGGCCGGCTGATCCTGACCGCGGGCCGGCGCGATCTGGGATCGGATGCCGATATGCCCATACCCCTTTATTGGGCGCGGCCGAACGGCGAAGGCACCGTCAAACCGCTGGCGGAAGGCCACAAGGTCGTGGAGCTCAACGACCAGCATGCCCATGTCAGCGTGCCCACCGACAGCCCCCTGCAGGTGGGCGATATGGTGGCGCTGGGGATTTCGCATCCCTGCACCACCTTCGACAAATGGCAGCTGATGTACCTCGTCGACGGCGCCTATAACGTCACCGGCGCAATCCGCACCTTTTTCTAGCGTCTGATCGCCTCACGTTGAAACAACGTGAGGCGTGAATCAGCCGCTACTCAAATAAATAGAGCAAGATTCACGGATCAGGTTGAAGCAACCTGATCCGATCTTGCTCTAAGCCGCGAAGGGGTCTTCCACCTTGGGCCAATAGGGTCGCTTGAGCTTCGTATAGGGGATCGAGCCGAAGCTGCGATGCCAGGAATCGGCGGTCGTGGCGTAGAGGATCTTCCTGACGATCGGCGCAAAGCCCGCGTGAAAATGCTGGGTCGATTTGACCACGACGATTTTGCGCTGGCTGAGATCAATGCCGAGCTTGGTAAAGCCCTCGGGATGGAAGACCTGGGTGCGCAGCGTATTCAGCACGAGATCAACGCCTTCCGTCGTGATCCAAGCCGAGGCACCGAGATTGACCGGCGCATCGCCGAAACGCTGGGTCACGCTGTCGGCCAGCGCACGCACGCTGACGCGCAGATCCAGCGGCAAGCTGGAAGTCGGCCCCATCTTGCCCCCCAGGCGCAGGTCGAACGTCGCACCAACGCCGGCCTCCTGGCAGAACTTGACGGCCATCGGATCCCAGTAGAAGCCACTGGCCACGTCACGAATGCCGCGCTCGAGGATGCGGCGCAGGAAGGCGGTGTTGTCGCCGGGCGCACCACCGCCGGCATTGTCGGCGACATCGGCGACGACGATGGGCTTGCCCTCCGTCGCCAGAGCCTGATCCAGCGCCTCGTCCAGCAACAGGAATTTGGGCGCGATTTTGTGGCGCAGGCCGTAAAACTCCTTGCCGAGTGTTTCTGCCAAATTCGCGGCCTGGGCCTGATTGCCATCGGTGATGACAATGGTTTTGGCGCCGATATCGGCGACGTCGGCCCAGGGAAAGCAGTGGCTGAGCGATACCGACAGCACGCCGTCCTTGCCTTCCATCGCCATCATCTTGTCGACGAAACCGCGCAACGGCTGTTCCGTGGTGCGATAGGTGTTGATCATCCGGCAATCGAAAGCGGCCATGGCCGGCTTCGTCTTGCCCACCGCCGCGTCGCCGGCGAGCTTGAACAGCTCGTCGGCGCGCAGGTGGATATCGACATGGGGATATTCCTTGTAGGCGACCAAAAGGTTTGCTTCGCGCACCATGGTGTCGCTGACATGGCAGTGAAGATCGAGCTCGGCGCCGACGATCGCTTTCGGTCCGACGATGGCGCGCACGCGCGCCAGCAGATCGCCTTCGCAGTCGTCATAGCCTTCCGCGACCATGGCGCCATGGAGGGCCAGCAGCACCACATCCACCGGCATTGCCTTCGTCAGGTCTGAGAGGATTTCGTCGCGCAGGCGTTCATAGACACTGCGCACAATCGTGCCGCCCGGCTCGGCATAGGTGGAGAGAGACTCGACGACCTGCCAGTTGCGCGCCTCGGCCAGCCTGCGCCAGACGTGGAGCTGCACCGAATGATAATTCGCTTCCTGTTGCGTGGCGGTGCCATGGGCCATGAATCCTTCCTCGAAGCCCTTTATGCCGGTGGGAATGGGCGCAAAGGTGTTGGTCTCGGTGTCGAAACCGGCGATGAAAAGTTTCATGGAATGGGAAATCCTGGTTGATGGCGGCGCTCGCAAGCTTTCCGCAAGGCCAGTCTGCGGTCAAGGAAGCGGGAAAAAGAAGGCGGGACCGAAGTCCCGCCTTTCAACGCTGGATCACTTTCCTTGGGCGCCCAGTCTCATGCAATGCTCACAGCGCGGACGCATGTTGGTACCGGTCGCGAGATGCTCCGCCTCGATCCTATTGCCCTACGGCACGCCGTGATAAACCGGCCTGATGCCGGGCTTTTTCGAATGAAAAGCGGCTACTTTAACCATCGATTTCCCTCGCCTACGTGTCGCGCGTTCCTTAACGCAAGGTAAATCCTATGACAAATGGACAGGGGAGCCTCAGAGCGGAATCGCCCCGTCAAATCAGTTAGATAGCTTACGCCTCATCATCAGAAATCTTCCCGTTTCGTTCGCATGGCAGCTGATATACTAGTATTGCAGAGGTGTGTTTATGGATCGACGGCAGATCGGGCGAACCGCCTTGTCGGTGACGGCGTTGGGCTGTGGCGGTGCGCCGTTCGGCAATCTCCAGACGCCGGTCAGCGATCGCGACGCTGCCAATGCCATCGATGCGGCCTGGGATCATGGCTGCCGCTATTTCGATACCGCACCCTATTACGGGTATGGCCTCAGTGAGCGGCGCGTGGGTGACCGGCTGCGCCTTCATCCGCGTTCCGACTATGTCTTGTCGACGAAAGTCGGCCGGCTGATCCGTCCGGGCGACAATGAACAAAAGAAGCTTGAGAATTTCCCCGCCTCGCTGCCGTTCCATGCGAAATACGACTATTCCTACGACGCGGTCATGCGCTCGCTGGAGGATAGCTATCAGCGTCTCGGGCTCGAGCGCATCGATATCCTGTTGATGCATGACATCGAACCGCGCACCCATGGCGAGCGCTATCCGGAGCTGCTGAAGACCGCCATGGAGAGTGGTTATCGCGCGTTGGAAGAGTTGCGCCGCAACGGGGTGGTCAGCGCCATCGGCCTCGGCGTCAACGATCTCGCCGCCTGCGAGGCGGCGATGGAGGCGGCTGATTTCGACTGCTTCCTGCTGGCCGGGCGCTATACGTTGCTGGAGCAGGCGCCGCTGGAGAGTTTCTTTCAGTCCTGCCAGAAACGCGACGTTTCCATCATCATCGGCGGCCCGTTCAATTCCGGCGTACTCGTGCGCATGGGCCGGGACGACGCAACCTATGACTACCTCGCGATCCCCGACGCGATTCGTGAGCGGGTGAAGAAGCTGGCCGAGATTGCCGACACCCATGGCGTGGGGCTGGGTGCTGCCGCCCTGCAGTTCTGTCTTGCCCATCCGGTGGTGGCGAGCGTCATCCCGGGCGCCCGCACGGCAGCTGAGGTCGAGAGCCACTGGCAAATGGTCCGCGCCAGGATTCCTGAGGCCTTCTGGGACGACCTGCGAGGCCAGGGATTGCTGCATCCCGACGCGCCCGTTCCCGGAAGTGCAGGTGCTGCCGCATGATGCGTGTCGACAGCCACCAGCATTTCTGGCGCCTGATGCGCGGCGACTACAGCTGGCTGACGCCGCAGCTGACGCCGCTCTTCCGTGATTTCCAGCCGGCGGATCTCGGTTTCATTCTGAACGAATCCGATATCGATGCGACGGTGCTGGTCCAGGCGGCGGCCACGGTTGCCGAGACCGAATACATGCTGGAGCTCGCCGGGGACACCGCCTTCGTGCTGGGCGTCGTCGGCTGGGTCGATTTCGCCGCACCTCATGCCGCGGCCGATATCGAACGCCTCTCGCACAACCCACGCCTCAAGGGCCTGAGGCCCATGATCCAGGATATTGCCGATCCGCAATGGATGCTGCGGCCGGATCTGCGGCCGGCGCTCGAGGCGATGCAGCGCCATGGCCTGCGCTTCGATGCGCTGCTGAAGCCGGTGCACCTGGCGCCCTTCATGAAGTTCCTGACGCTCTATCCCGACCTCCCAATTGTTATCGACCACGGGGCCAAGCCTGCTATCGCCAGGGGCAGGTTCGATACATGGGCGAAAGCCATGCGCGACATCGCGAGCGATCCGCGGGTCCATTGCAAGCTGTCGGGCCTGGTGACGGAGGCCAAACGCAACTGGCATCAGCGCGAGATCAAGCCTTATGCCGATCTGCTGATCGAGGTCTTCGGTCCCGACCGGCTGATGTGGGGCAGCGACTGGCCGGTGGTGGAACTCGCCGGCGGCTATGAACGCTGGCTGGAAGTGACGGAGAACTTCGTCGGCCGCTTGAACGTCGGCGAGCGCGACGCCATTCTGGGCGGCACGGCAACGAAATTTTACGGTCTTTGAGAAGCGAAGAGGTCGGCAGCGTGAACAGATTGAACGGCAAGAAGGCAATTCTGACCGCGGCGGGACAGGGCATCGGCCGGGCCGTGGCGGATGCCTTCGTCCGCGAAGGCGCCAGCGTGATGGCGACAGACATCAACGAAAAGCTGCTCGAGGGGCTGCACGGCGCCGCCACGCGCAAACTCGATGTGACCGATGCCGGCGCGGTCGCCGCACTGGCGAAGGAACTCGGGACCGTCGACGTGCTGTTCAACTGTGCCGGCTTCGTGCATCAGGGCTCGATCCTCGATTGCGAGGAGAAGGACTGGGATTTCTCCTTCAACCTGAACGTCAAATCCATGTACCGCATGATCCGCGCCTTCCTGCCGGCGATGCTGGAACATGGCGGCGGCTCCATCATCAACATGGCCTCGGTTGCCTCGAGCCTGAAGGCGGTACCCAACCGCTTCGTCTATAGCGCCAGCAAGGCCGCGGTCATCGGCCTTACCAAGGCTGTCGCTGCCGACTACATCACCCGCGGCATTCGCTGCAACTGCATCTGCCCCGGCACGGTGGAAAGTCCCTCCCTCGAGGGCCGCATCAAGGCGCTGGGCGGCGATCCCGCCGCGGTGCGCAAAGCCTTCATCGCCCGCCAGCCCATCGGGCGCATCGGCAAGCCGGAGGAGGTCGCCAACCTTGCGGTCTACCTTGCCTCGGATGAATCGGGCTTTACCACCGGCACCGCCCAGATCATCGATGGCGGCTGGAGCGCGTAATACATGCTGAAGGGCATCGATCCGCTGCTGAATGCCGATCTGCTGTATGCGCTGGGCGCCATGGGCCA
>CAZQLF010000228.1:0-2846 GCA_964594035.1 uncultured Rhodospirillaceae bacterium
GAGGGCACCGAGAACCTGTTCCTCGCCATCCGCCATGCCTTCGCCTATCGCGATTTCCGCGCCTTGCCGGCGCTGGCATCACCGGCTGCGCCGGCCGCGGGCATCGTGGCGCGCTGGCGCCAGCGCCTGGCGCAGGCGAGCCCGCTCGACGAGGCGGAGAGCCTTGCCTTGCTGGCGGATTTCGGGATTCCCAATCCCGGCATCGCCATTGCCAATTCGCTCACCGAGGCGCGCGATGCGGCTCGCAAGCTCGGCCTGCCGGTCGCGCTCAAGACGGCGGCACCCGCCATCCATCACAAGAGCGATGTCGTCGGCGTGCATCTGAATCTGGCGAGCGAGGAGGATGTGGCGCGCGTCTATAACGATCTCGCCCAAAGGCTGGGTCCGCGGGTGCTTGTCTCGCGCATGGCGGGCGCCGGCGTGGAACTGGCGCTGGGCCTTGTTCGGGATCCCCAGTTCGGAGCCTTGCTAATCGTGGGCGCGGGCGGCACGCTGATCGAGCTTCTGGCGGATCGGCGCGTGGCCCTGCCGCCGCTCGACCGGGTCCGCGCCATGCGCCTGGTCGATCGGCTGCGACTTCGGCCACTGCTTGGCGGATACCGCGGGCGCCATGCAGCCGATCTCGACAAGCTGGCCGATTGCATTGTCCGCTTCTCGCTGCTGGCGGCAAGCCTCGGCGATCTGATTGCCGAGCTCGACGTCAATCCGCTGATCGCGGGGGCGGAGGGTGCGGTTGCCGTAGATGCGCTGGTGCTGCCGCTTGCGGCTGCAAACAAGGATTAGAGGAGCGCGATGGAAGCATTCGACAAAGCCGAAGATCGTGCCTTTCGCCACGAGGCGCGCGCCTTCTTCGAGAAGAACCTGGCCAACGATATCAAGCGCGCCATGATGACGGGCCTGCCCATCGGCCGCGATATGGCGGACAGCTGGCATGCCATCCTGTTCGCCAAGGGCTGGGCCGCGCCCAACTGGCCAAAGGACCACGGCGGCACGGGCTGGAGCCTGAAACAACAATACATCTTCGACCAGGAACGAGCCGCGGCCTGGGCGCCGCTGCCGATGATCTTCAACATCGACATGGTCGGGCCGATGTTCATCCGCTATGGGTCGGTCGAGCAGAAGAAGCGCTTTCTGCCGCGCGTCCTGTCCGCCGCGGATCACTGGTGCCAGGGCTTCTCCGAGCCGGGCTCGGGCTCCGACCTCGCCTCGCTGAAATGCCGCGCGGTCAAGCAGGGCGACCGCTACGTGATCAATGGATCCAAGTTGTGGCAGACCGCCGTCTACGATTCCAACATGATGTTCGGCCTCTTCCGCACAGATTCCTCGGGCAGGAAGCAGCAGGGCATCAGCGTGCTTGTCCTGCCGATGGATTCGAAGGGCCTGTCGCTGCGCCCCGTCGTGCTGATCGACGGCATGGAGCGCGTGGCGCAATGCACCTTCGAGGATGTGGAAGTGCCGGCAGAGAATCTCATCGGCCCGGAGAACGAGGGCTGGTCAATCGCCAAGTGTCTATTGACCCTGGAGCGCCTGGGCATCGCCGAAGTGGCGGCCTCGCGCGCCTGTCTTGCCCGGCTGAAGACACTGGCCAACGCGGAGACGCGCGGCAACGAGCCCCTGTTCCTGGAACCGGGCCTGTTGAGCGATATCGCAGCATTGGAAGCGGATCTCGACGCGCTGGAAGCAACCGAATACCGCTTCCTGTTCGATCCGCAGTCGAATGGCGAGTTGGGACCGGAATCCTCCATCCTGAAAATCCACGGAACGCTGATCCGCCAGCGCCTGACGGAACTGACCATGCGGGTTGCCGGGCCCTTCGCCCAGATGACCGATACCGGCCTGCCTTCGCTCGAACCCGATGATGCGCGCAGCTTCGCCGCATGGGCGACGCGGCATTATCTCAACTTCCGCAAGATCTCGATCTATGGCGGCTCCAACGAGATCCAGCGCAACATCGTCGCCAAAGCCGTGCTGGGCCTATGACCCAAGGTGCGAGCCGATGAGCGAGCCAACCTTCTTCCTCAGCGAAGACCAGCGGATCTTCCGCGAGAGCCTCGGGCGGTTCCTGGCCGAGAACTGGTCCTTGGCCGACCACCGCCGCCAGGCAGAGAAGGATCCCGGCTTCAGCCGCGAGGCCTGGGCAAAGCTCGCGGAGCTGGGGGCGCTGGGCGCCTTCCTGCCAGAACGCACTGGTGGTGCGGGCGGTGGCGGTCTCGAGCTGATGATCGCCATGGAGGGGTTGGGCCGCGCGCTGTTTGCAAGTCCTTATCTATGGAGTGTCGCGCTCGCCGGCCCGCTGCTGGCCAGTTCTGGCAAAAAGGGCGAGGCGCTGCTGGGCAGCATTGCCGAGGGCAAGGCAATCGTCACCGTCGCGCTGACCGAACCGCGCGGGCGCTATGACCTCAATCATGTCGAAACCCGCGCCCGCCAGGAGGGTGGTGGCACCATCCTCTCGGGCGAAAAGCGCGCCGTGCCCTATGCCGGCGCTGCCGAGGCGATCGTCGTGCCGGCCAGCATGGGTGGCGGCATTGCTCTCTTTCTCGTTCCGGCGAAGGCGGCAGATGTAACGATTAAGACCTACGCCACCGCCGATGGCGGCCGGGCCGGCGACGTCCCCTTGGGTAACGTGAAATTGAATGCCGACCCCCTTCCTGCAAAACCCGCCAAAGGTCCAGGTCTCCCGCCCGGCAACGACGGCCGCAACCGTCAGCCAGCTGGTGGTGCCTGCGGGGCGCGACGCGCACCAGAAGCGGGAGGTGCTGCGCCAGCTGATACGCACCGCCCAGGACCTGAAGAACGCGATCATCTTCTGCAACCGCAAGCGCGAGGTGGCGACGCTGCACAAATCG
>CAZQLF010000228.1:2856-5646 GCA_964594035.1 uncultured Rhodospirillaceae bacterium
GCCACCGCCGATGGCGGCCGGGCCGGCGACGTCACCTTGGGTAACGTGAAATTGAATGCCGACGCCCTGCTGGCAGAACCCGCCAAGGGCCTGCAGCAACTTCAGCGCGCCGTCGATCTGGCGATGGTCGCCCAGACTGCCGAGGCGGTCGGTTCCATGCGCCATCTGCTCGAAGCCACCGTCAGCTATGCCAAGACCCGCGAGCAGTTCGGCGTGAAGATCAGCTCCTTCCAGGCCCTCCAGCACCGCATGGTCGACATGTTCGCGGCGACCGAACTCGCCTCATCCCATGTCCAGGCGGCGCTCTCGCGCCTCGGCGGGCCCGAAGATTCCATCGATCCGCGCGAGGCCGTCATGGTGAAGCTGCAGGTCGGCAAGGCCGCGCGGCTGGTCGCGCAAGAGGCGATCCAGATCCATGGCGGCATGGGAATGACCGACGATCTCGATGTCGGTCATCACGTCAAGCGCCTGACCATGATGGTATTCACCTTCGCCGATGAAGACAAGCTGCAGGCCCGCTATCGCGACCTGCAACTCAACCGCGTCCCGTCCTGAGCGAGTACCAATCAATGACCCAGCTTTCCAAGACCGTATCGCTCGAGACGCGCGGCGCTATCGCGCTGCTCTGGGTGGACAATCCGCCAGTGAATGCCATCAGCCACTCGGTCAAGGCCGGGCTGCATGAGGGCCTCGGCCAGATCGCCCACGATAACGCGCTTCAAGCGGCGATCGTCGTCTGCCGCGGCTCGAGCTTCTTCTCCGGCGCCGACATCACCGAGTTCGGCCAGCCGGAGCAGCCGCCTTCCTGGCTCGACTTCGATCGCCGTCTCGATCTCTCGGACAAGCCGATCATCGCCGCGATCCATACCCGCGCCTTCGGCGGCGGGCTCGAGCTGGCGCTCGCCTGCCAGTTCCGCATCGCGGAGAAATCGGCCGTCTTTGCCTTTCCGGAAGTGGGGCTCGGCATCATCCCGGGCGGCGGCGGCACGCAGCGCATGCCGCGGCTTGTGGGCTTCGAGGCGGCGCTGGACATCATCACCAGTGCTCGCGTCTTCGGCACGGAGGAAGCCCTCAAGCTCGGCGTCATCGATCGCATTGCCGAGGGCGCCATCGAAGAGGCGGCGCTAGCCTTCGCCAAAGAGATCGCCAACCGCAGCCTCAAACCTGGCGATCTGCCCCGGGCGCGTAACCGCGACCAGGCGCTCGACGCCGCCCGCGCCAATCCGCGCCTCTTCACCCAGGCCCGCGAGAATGCGCGCCGGCGCTACCGCGGCTTCACCGCGCGCGGCCGCGCCATCGAGGCCATCGAAAAGACCCTGACCTTGCCCTTCGACGATGGCATGAAGGCCGAGGCCGCAATCTTCGAGGACTGCGTGCGGACGCCGGAGCATCGCGCGCTCTCCCATCTTTTCTTCGCCGATCGCGAGGCGCGCCGCGTACCCGATCTGCCCAAGGGAACCACCGCGCGCAGGATCGAGCAGGTGGCGGTGATCGGCGGCGGCACCATGGGCCGCGGCATCACGCTCGCCTTCGCCGATCGCGGCCTTCCCGTGCGGCTGGTGGAGGTGAATGCGGAAGCCCGCGACAAGGCGCTCGCCTATTGCCGCAAGGAGATCGAGACGGCGCTGGCGAAGAGCCGCATTTCGGAAAGCGAAGCCAAGGCTCGGATTGCGCGCATCACCGGCGGCGTTGGCCTCAGCGAAGCGGCCGGCGCCGACCTCATCGTCGAGGCCGTCTTCGAGGATATGGACCTCAAGAAGAAGGTCTTCGCCGAGCTCGACAGGATCGCTCGCCACGACGCGATCATCGCCTCCAACACCTCCAATCTCGATATCGACGAGATCGCGGCCGTCACCAAGCGGCCAGCTTCCGTCGTCGGCATGCATTTCTTCAGCCCGGCAAACATCATGAAACTTCTGGAGATCATCCGCGGCGAGAAGACTGGGCCAGATGTGCTGGCAACCGCACTGGCGGTATCGAAGGCCATCAACAAGCAGCCGGTCGTGGCGCGGGTCTGCGATGGCTTCATCGCCAACCGCGCCTTCGACACATACTGGCGCGAGGCCGAGTTTTTGGTGGAAGAGGGCGCCAGCCCCTACGACGTCGACAAGACGCTCTACGATTTCGGCATGCCCATGGGCCCGTTTGCCGTCGCCGATCTCGTCGGCCTCGATGTCGGCCAGCTCATCCGCAAGCGCCAGCGCCTGAAGCTGCCCCAGGGTGCGCGCTTCTCCGCCGTCGAGGACGCCATCGTCGCCACCGGCCGCCTCGGCCAGAAGAGCAGCGGCGGCTGGTACAGCTACGGCGCCAGCGCCCGCTCCGGCACGCCCGATCCGGAGATCCTGGCGCTCATCGACCGCTACCGGTCCGAGCGCGGATTCAAGCCCCGCAAGATCGATGCCGAAGAGATCATCGCCCGCTGCATCTATTCGGTGATCAACGAAGGTGCCAAGGAGCTGGAGGAGGGCATCGCCATCCGCGCCTCCGACATCGATGTGGCCGCCGTCTATGGCTATGGCTTTCCCGCCTGGCGCGGCGGCCCGATGCAATATGGCGACGAGATCGGCCTCTCGACCGTCGCCAGGACCGTCGAGCGCTTCCACGATTCCCAGGGTTATTGGTGGCAGCCCTCGAAATTGCTGCTGGACCTGGCCGGCAAAGGCCGCAAGTTCAGCGCCGAATAACACAGGAGAATTCCCATGGCCGACATCGCCATCGTCTCGACCGCCCGCACGCCCATCGGCAAGGCCTATCGCGGCGCCTTCAACCTGACCCATGGCGCAACGCTCG
>CAZQLF010000229.1:0-5637 GCA_964594035.1 uncultured Rhodospirillaceae bacterium
GTGCTGGGGCTGATGACACACACCCTCATGCTGGAGGATCTGGGTCACAAGGTGGTCGCCGTATCCTCCGGCAAGCAGGCGCTGGAGGCGTTGCGCAACGGTCATGACATTCGCGTGGTCATTGCCGACCAGGCGATGCCTGGCATGACCGGGACGGAGTTGATTTCGGCAATTCGCAAGACCCAGCCGGACATGCCGGTCATCCTGGCAACGGGCTATGGCGAACTGCCGAGCGGCACCACGGTTGATGTGAAGCTTGCCAAGCCTTTCGGCCAGGAGGAGCTGGACCAGGCGATCCGTACGGCGTTGGTCAGGGAAAGAGCCGTCGCGCAGAAGTGAGCTCTGCTAACAAAAGCAGAAGCTAACGTCGCAACCTCTATTTTCAGCGACTGGCTGATCCTAAGAACAACAGCTTGCGGCTTTACTCTTCGCTGCCTCAGGTACCGGGCTTCCGCAGGATGAATCGCCGCAGCAGGCCGATGCGCTCGCAGCTTTCTCCACCACGCCTTCGCCATAGGTCGTGCTGGCGCCGAAGGTAAAGAAAGTTTCCCACGGCAATCCCTCGGGATCGCGAACCCAAGCCTTGTGGGAATGGGCGTAACAGCAATGCGCTTCGCCCTTGTCATAGACCCCGGCGCCGGCGCCTTCCAGCCGCCCCGCGATCTCGGCCAGTTCATCCTGGCTTTCGACCTGGATGCCCAGATGATCGAAGCCCCAGTCCTCGCCGCGCGTCGAGATTGAAAAGTTCACCCTCGGATCGTCCAGCATCCACTTGGCATAGTCGGTTTTCAGCGCCGTGGGCTTTGCTGCGAACAGGGTGGAATAAAACCGGACGGATTCGTCCAGATCCTTCACGGCCAGACTCACGTGCAGGCGCTTCATACGGTCCTCCTTGATTTGACGGTTTTGCTGGCGGGATCGCAGACCGGCGTGCAGGCAGCTGACTTGCCTCCGCAGCAATTCTCGGTGAGGTAGGCCATGAGGCCGTTCATCGCGTCGAAGTCGACGGAATAGATCAGGGACCGGCCGGCACGAAGCTGCACGACCATTCCGGCCTGGGTGAGCTGCGCCAAATGAAACGACAGCGATGACGGTGCCAGGTTCAGCTTTTCCGCGATCTCGCCTGCGGGAAGGCCATCCGGTCCTGCCTGGACCAGCAGCCGGAGGGCTGCCAGTCTGTTCTCCTGCGCTAGCGCGCCGAGGACGGCGATAGCCTGCTTGGTTTTCATGGACTCCGCCTTCTCATTTCGATATCTCTGGAAATATCGAACGGCGGCCGCGCCTTGTCAAGATTGTTTCGAACTTTCTCGAAATATTGCGATTGGCGCCGGACGCTCGCCGAAGGACCGCCGCGCCACGAACTCCATTCCATTCAATTCGCTATGCAATCGCGCTGGCGTTAGGCGCGAAGATTGTTTGCCGCAAGGTGCGCCGATATCGTCCTCGCGACAGAGGCAATAGTCGTCAGGACATCATGTGCAAACTCGTTCTGTCTCTCGCTTTCCTTCTCGCCGGCATCTGCCCGGCCATGGCCGGGCCCTGGGATGACGTGCTCGCCAAGGCGCGCGGCGAGACGGTCTATTGGAACGCCTGGGGTGGCGATCCGACGACCAACGATTTCATCGCCTGGGTCGGCCAATCGGTGCTGAAGCGCTACGGCGTGACTGTCGTGCAGGTGAAGCTGAACGACACCGCCGACGCGGTGACGCGGGTGCTGGCGGAAAAGACCGCCGGGCGGACGAGCGGTGGCACGGTCGACCTGATCTGGATCAACGGTGCCAATTTCGCCGCCATGAAGCGCCAGGGGCTTCTGTTCGGGCCGTTCAGCCAGAGGCTGCCCAACTATCCGCTCGTCGATGTTGCCGGCAAGCCCAGCACGCTGACTGACTTCTCGGTCGCCGTCGACGGGATGGAATCGCCCTGGGAGATGGCGCAGTTCGTCTTCGTCCACGATCAGGCACAACTGCCGGCGCCACCGAAAACGCTTGCTGCCCTGCTCGACTGGGCCAAGGCCCATCCCGGCCGCTTCACCTATCCGCAACCGCCAGATTTCTTCGGGCTTACCTTCCTGAAACAGGTGCTGGTCGATCTGACGGCGGGCAAATCGGTCCTGCAGCAGCCCGCGACCGATGCGAACTTCGCCACCGTCACTGCGCCGCTCTGGCAATACATCGATGCGCTGCGCCCCTATCTCTGGCGCGAAGGAAAGGCCTATCCCAAAAGCGGGCCGGATCAGCGCCAGCTGCTAAGCGATGGCGAAGTTGATATCGCGCTCAGCTTCACGCCCTTCGAGGCCGCCACCAGCATCGCCCAGCATCTTCTGCCGCCGACGGCGCGGGTCTATGTGCTGGAGGGCGGCACCATCGCCAATACGAACTTCGTCGCCATCCCCTTCAACGCTTCGGCCAGGGATGGCGCCATGGTGGTGGCGAATTTCCTGCTTTCGCCGGAAGCCCAGGCCCGCGCCCAGGACCCTCGCTATCTCGGCGACTTCACCGTGCTCGATCTGGGCAAGCTGACGGCCGACCAGCGCGCCTTGTTCGCCGCCATCCCGCCGAATCCGGCCGTGCCGACCAATGCCGAGCTGGGCACGCAGCTGCTGGAACCGCATGAATCCTGGATGACCCGCATCCAGGCGGAATGGACGAAGCGTTACGGCGGCGGTTAAGGCGCCGTCTAGAGCGAGATCGGATCAGGTTGAAGAATCGCGCCTCAAGTTGATCCAACTTGAGGCGGCCAGACACTAGTCGCGGAAATTCACGTATTGCAGCGGTTGCGCGATGGCGAGGCCGCGCACGGCGGCGATCGCCGCCTGAAGATCATCGCGCTTCTTGCCAGTGACCCTGAGTTCATCGCCCTGGATCGATGCCTGCACCTTGAGCTTGCTCTCCTTCAGCGCCGTTACGATCTGCTTGGCGAGATCGCGGTCGATACCCTGCTTGACGATGACGACCTGGCGCACCTTGTCGCCGGAGGCGCGCTCCGGCTCCTTGAAGTCGAGGGCGTTGGCGTCGACCTTGCGCCGGGTCAGGTGCTGCTTCAGCAGCTCATGCATCTGCTTCATCTTGGGCTGATCGTCGGCCAGCACCGTCAACGTGGATTCCTGCCGCTCGATCTTGCATTGCGAACCCTTGAAGTCGAAGCGGGTGGCGATCTCGCGCTCGATATTGCGCAGCGCGTTGTCGACCTCGGTCAGGTCGGTCTTGGAAACGATGTCGAAACTGGGCATGAGGTCCTCCGCGAGCAGCCGCAGGCGAAGGATAACACTCTCAGCGCTTGGGTGGTCCAGCGGAGGCTGTCGCCGCCACCAGGAGGGATGCGACCAGTAGGACGGCTGCGGCCGCCAGGGTGGGTAACCGAAAACTGCCGCTGACATCGTGAAGGACGCCGCCGAAGGTCGGACCGATCATCTGGCCGATGCCAAAGATCGCGGTCATCAGGGCAATGTTGCGCCGCGGATCGCCGCGCGAGAGTTCACGGGCATCCACCAGACCTGTGGCGGTGATACCGACGAAGGTGCCCCCCAGCAGCAGGGCCGATAGGGCAACAGCGATGGGCGACAGCGATATGACGCTGAAAGTCACGGCCACTGCCTCCATCAGGCAGGCGAGCGCATAGGCGCGGCCATTGCCGATGCGCCGGCCAACCCAGGCCCATACCGCAACCGACGGAATCGCGCCGATGCCGACAATCAGCCAGATCGCCGGCTCCAGCATTTTCAGTTGGGGCTCGGCCCGCACGATCGCGGAAATGAACGTGGCGGTGATGACATAGCCGAAGCCGAACAGGCCATAGGAGGCGATGAGCGCCACCAGCCGGCGGTCGGGACCGTTGCCCGACGCTGCCTGCGCTTGCGGCGGCGCCTCTCTCGCCCGCGGCACGAAGGCGGTGAACAGCGCGACCGCGGCAAGCGACAGGGCACCGCTGGCAAACCAGAATTCGCGCCAGTCATAGCCGGCTGTAGCCAGGCCCGCCACGAGCAGGGCGGATGTCACGATGCCCGTGCCCACGCCGGCGAAGTAGAGCGCAATCAGCGCCGGACGCTGTGCGGCGGCGAGCCGGTCCATGACCAGGGTCGAAGAAAAGACCAGGGCAAAGGCGCTGGCCACCCCGCCGATGAAGCGCAGAACCAGAAAGACCGCCAGCGAACTGAAAAGGCCCACGGCGCCGGTCGAAAGCGCACTCGCCACCAGCGCGCCGATCGCCATGGTGCGCTTGCTGCCGCGCAAGGCAGGGCTTGCCGCGGCCAGCGCGCCCAGCATGTAGCCCAGGAAATTCGCCGACGCGATCAGCCCAGCCTCGCTTTTGGTCAGACCGAGCCCATCGGCCATGAAGGGCAGGATCGGCGTATAGACGAAGCGGCCGATGCCCATGGCCGCCGCAAGCGCGATAAAACCACCGAATGCCACCCCAAGCGGCCGGTGCGCGAGAGTTGTCATTGCTGGGCCGCCCCCTTGTTGCGCTGGTCGCGCAGGGCAGCCTGCACGAGCGTGTCCAGGGCGCTGAGGAATCGCGAGCGGTCCTGTTTGCTGAAGGGAGCATGGCCGCCGCCGGCAGCCCCAAGCTCGCGCAGATGCCGCGCCACCTCGCGGCCAGCCAGCGCATGACCGATGTTGTCGCTGGTCCACACCTTGCCTGTCGGGGCGATGGCCCGCGCACCCTTGACAAGAGCGCGCAAGGCCAGCGGAATGTCGGCGGTTACGCAGATATCGGCGGGCGTTATGCGTTCGGCGATCCAGTCATCCGCCGCGTCGGCGCGCTCGTCCACCACCACCATCCTGACATGTGCCAAACCGGGCGGACGGATCGGCCGGGAGCCATTGGAGACGACGACGACCGGCAAACCAAGGCGGCCGGCCACGCGATAGACCTCCTCGCGCACCGGGCAGGCGTCGCCATCGACATAGATATCGCTCACCCTTGCGCCACCGTTTTCGGAGAAAAATGGCCCAGCCGGGCCGCACTCCATGAAAGCTAGCATTCCCGGCGGCGGTCAGCGCGCTCATGGTTGCGATGGCTGCCATGCGGGCAGGGCTGTCTCGATACAATATCGGCACGACTCGCCTTTGCTCGGGTGGCGGCCTAAACTTTGCCGACGGGGGCGTTGGTCGCAGTAAAGTCGAATGGCATGAACTCCGAACGCCGCCTCACCACCATTCTTGCCGCCGACGTCGTTGGCTATAGCCGCATGATGGGCGAGGACGAGTCCGGCACGCTGGCCGCCCTCAAGCAGCGCCGTCGCGAGGTGCTGACGCCGCTGGTCAATCAGCATGGCGGGCGCATCTTCAAGCTGATGGGCGATGGCGTGCTGGTGGAGTTCCCCAGCGTCGTCAACGCCGTGCAATGTGCCGTCGACGTGCAGAAGGGCATGGCGGCGGCCAATGCCGCTTTGCCCGAGAACAAGCAGGTCCTGCTGCGCATCGGCGTCAATCTGGGCGACGTGATCGTCGAGGGCAGCGACCTCTATGGCGACGGCGTCAATCTGGCGGCCCGGCTCGAGGGGCTGGCGGAGCCGGGCGGTATCTGCCTCTCCGACACCGCCCACCAGCATGTCGCCTCTAAACTGCACCTCGCCTATCGCGTTCTGGGTCAACAATCGGTCAAGAATTTCGCCCAGCCCGTGCGGGGTTATAGCGT
>CAZQLF010000230.1:0-5606 GCA_964594035.1 uncultured Rhodospirillaceae bacterium
GGCCGGGCATCGTGATCGCTCTCGCCATCGTGGCGCTGGCGGTGCATGGGCTGAAACCGATCTATCAAAGCGCGGTGCTGCTGATCGCAGCCTACGCCATCCTGTTTCTGCCGCTCGCCCTCGTCAGCGTGCGAGCCGCTCTGGCACAGGCGCAGCCGCGGCTGGAGGAAAGTGCGCGCGCCCTTGGCCTCAACTGGTTCGAGACGGCCGGCCGCGTCATGCTCCCTCTGGCCGCTCCCGGACTGGGGGCGGCGGGCGCCATGGTCTTCGTCTCGGTTGTTACCGAATTGACCACCACCCTGTTGCTGGCGCCCATCGGCACTACGACGCTCGCAACCCAGGTCTGGGTGAATCCCCCGAGTGTCGCCTTCTCGGCGGCCGCCCCTTATGCAGCATTTCTGGTCAGCATTTCGCTGGCGTCGTCCTGGCTGCTGGCCACATTGTTCGGCCGTTCCAACGTGCTGTCGTCGTCATGACCGAGCTCGTCATCACTGGGCTGGGAAAAAGCTTCGGGACCAACACCGTGCTGCGCGGCGTCGACATCGACGTCGCCTCGGGCAGCTTCGTTGCCATTCTCGGACCCTCGGGCAGCGGCAAGACCACGCTGTTGCGTCTGGTCTGCGGGTTCGAGCGCGCCGATGCCGGCGCCATCCGCATCGGCGAGCAGGTCGTCTCCGATCGCACGGTCCATGTCCCGCCGGAGCATCGCCAGATCGGCTATGTGGCACAGGATGGCGGCCTGTTCCCGCATCTGTCGGTCGCCGACAACATCGTTTTCGGCCTCACCCGCGAACAGCGCCGGGCGCATCAGCGCGTGGGCGAGCTACTCGAACTGGTGGGCCTGCCCGTGAGTTACGCCGACCGTCCGCCGCAGGCGCTGTCCGGCGGCGAGCAGCAGCGCGTTTCAGTGGCCCGCGCGCTCGCACCATCGCCGGCCCTGGTGCTGCTCGACGAGCCGTTTTCCTCGCTCGACGCCGGCCTGCGCGCTGAAACGCGCCAGGCGGTGGCTAGCGCACTCGCCGCCGTCGGCGCCACCGGCCTGCTTGTCACGCATGACCAGCCGGAAGCGCTCTCCATGGGCCATCGCGTGGCGGTGCTGCGCGAAGGACGCCTGGTGCAGATCGCCAATCCCGAAACGCTCTATCGTCTGCCGGCCGATGCAGCATTGGCGAAGTTCGTAGGCGAGGCGGTGCTGCTGCCCGGCATGGCGCGGGCCGGCATGGCCCGGTGCAGTCTGGGCGAATTGCCGCTGGCGGCACCCGTTGCCGACGGCCCAGTCGACGTGCTGCTGCGCCCGGAACAGATCCGCTTGACGCCCATGCAGGATGCAGCCGAGGGCATTCGCGCCCAGGTGCGCGAGGTGAGTTATTACGGCCACGATGCCAGCGTCTATTTGACGCTGAGCGAGGGCAATGTGGTGACGCCGATTACGGCCCGCGTACCGGGCTATGACAGCCCGCATCCGGGCGACGCGGTCTTGTTGTCGGTGGAGGGCGCGGTATTCGCCTATCCACGGAGAGCGGCGAACTGAAGCGTGATCGGCCCCGACCTCGAATACACGATCAACTTGGATTCCAAGGCGGTCGCCGCGGCCGGGCTCACGGCGAGCGACTTCGCGCAAGCCGTGCGCGAAGCCAATTTCGTCAATGTCGCAGGCAATATCGACCGCGATGGCAAGCGCAGCGTGATCTTCGCCGACGAAGCTCTCGAAGATCCTGAGTCGCTGGGGAAGGCGTAAAGGCCGCCTGAGCCGCCGCTCAGGCGGGCCTTGCATCAAGGCCGGGTCTACCAGCCGTTGTAGTAGTGGTGGTGATATCCGCCGTTATAGCCGCCGCCATAGCCGTAGCCATAGCTACCGCCATAGCCATAGCCACCGCCATACCCATAGCCGCCGCCATATCCGTCGCGGTAGTGGCCGCCATATCCGCCATAAACGCAGCCGGCCAGCGAGGCCACCAGAATCAAACTGGCAGCGATGTTTCGCAGGTGGCGCATGGTGTCTCTCCCTTTGGTTACGACTTGAAGGGATTCACGGGCATGCGTGCGTGATCCTGCGGCCCCGAAGGCGAGGGTCATCAAATGCCTTGAATTCGCCGCAATCCCGCTCCGCCGCCGGCGCACTTGCCAGACGAGTGCCCATGGCTAGGATCGCGCGGCCATTCGTGGCGCGAGTCGAACGTTCTCCACCGGGGAATCACCTGATGCCCAGCCAGCTCTTTTCTGCGCTCAAGCTCGGCCCGATCGAGCTTTTGAACCGGATCGCGGTATCGCCCATGTGCCAGTACAGCGCCGATGACGGTTCGGCGACGGACTGGCATGTCCAGCATCTGAGTTCGCTGGGATTTTCCGGCGCCGGGCTGGTGATGGTGGAAGCAACCGGCGTCGAAGCGCGCGGGCGCATCAGCCATCGCTGTCTCGGTCTTTATTCCGACGCGAATGAATCAGCGCTCGCCCGTGTGATGGCGATTGCGCGCCGCAGCGCCGGGCCGACGAAATTCGGCATTCAGCTCGCCCATGCCGGCCGCAAGGCCTCCACCCATCTTCCCTGGTCCGAGCGCAGCGGCCCGCTGGGACCGGGTGAGGATCCTTGGATCACGGTCGCGCCTTCGGCGCTTGCGTTCGACAACGGTTGGCATACGCCCGAAGCGCTGGACGAGACCGGCATGCGCACGGTGATCGATGCGTTTGCGGCAGCGGCGAAGCGGGCGGCACGCATCGGCTTCGACGTGGTGGAACTTCACGGGGCCCATGGCTATCTCATGCATGAATTCCTGACGCCACTCGCCAACAAGCGCACCGATTCCTACGGCGGCAGTCTCGAGAACCGCATGCGCTTTCCGCTCGCCGTCGCACGCGCCATGCGCGAGGCGCTGCCGGCCGGTATGGCGCTGGGTGCGCGCATCACCGGCAGCGATTGGGTGGAAGGCGGCTGGACGGTTGACGATGCAGCGATCTTCGCCGGCGAGCTCAAGAAGCTCGGCTGCGTCTATGTCTGTGTTTCGTCCGGCGGCGCGGTGCCCAAGGCGTCGATCCCGCTCGGGCCCGGCTATCAGGTTCCTCTTGCCGCGGCCGTAAGAGAGAAGGCGAAGCTTCCGGTCTGGGCCGTGGGCATGATCAGCGGCTTCGATCAGGCCGAGCAGATCGTAGCATGCGGCAAGGCCGATATGGTGGCGCTCGCCCGCGGCTTCCTCGACGATCCGCGCTGGGGCTGGCATGCCGCCGACCGCCTGGGTGCGCAGGTCTTCTGCCCGCCGCAATACCGCCGCGCGCGCCCGCCGCTCTGGGCGTCGCAGCCCCATGGCTGAGGTCTAACCACGCGATGACGGCCGATGAGAAAGCCGCACGGCCGCCCAATGCGGCGATGGTGTTCATCTTCATCACCGTCCTGCTGGATATGATCTCGCTCGGCATCATCATTCCGGTCTGGCCGCGGCTGGTGGTGAACTTCCTGGCCGGCGACAATGTCCGGGCCGCCGAGATCTTCGGTCAGATCGGCACGGCCTGGGCTGCAATGCAGTTTGTGTTTTCGCCGATTCAGGGCGCGCTCTCGGATCGCTTCGGCCGCCGCCCCATCATCCTGTTGTCCAATCTCGGTGAAGGCCTCGACTACTTCGTCATGGCCTGGGCACCCAGCCTTGCCTGGCTGCTGCTGGGCCGTCTCATCTCCGGCGCGACGGCGGCCAGCATCTCCTCGGCCTACGCCTATATTGCCGATGTGACGCCGCCGGAAAAGCGCGCCGGGCGCTACGGCATGCTGGGAGCCGCTTTCGGCATCGGCTTCGTGCTCGGTCCGGCGGTCGGCGGGTTGTTGGGCGAGATCGGTCCCAGAATTCCGTTCTGGTTTGCCGGCGCTCTCAGCCTCGCCAATTTCGTCTATGGATTTCTCGTCTTGCCGGAAAGCCTGGCGCGTGATCGCCGCACGCCGTTCCGCTGGCGGCGCGCCAATCCGGTGGCGTCACTGGTTCTACTGCGTTCGCATCCGGAGCTGTGGGGTCTTGCGATCGTCTATTTCCTGGGACAGCTCGCCCATGTGGTTCTGCCGAGCACTTTCGTTCTCTATGCCGGCTATCGCTATGGCTGGACCGAGGGGGCCGTCGGCTTGACTCTGGCGGGGGTGGGCGTCTGCTCCGCCGTGGTGCAGGCGGGGCTGGTAAGGCGCGCGGTCGCCTGGTTCGGTGAGCGCCGGGCCCTGATGATCGGGCTTGCCTGCGGTGTCGCCGGATTTGCGATCTATGGCATTGCGCCCAACGGCTTTTGGTTCTTGATCGGCATTCCGATCATGTCGTTCTGGGGTTTCGCCAATCCGGCGACCCAGGGATTGATGACACGCCTGGTCGGCGTTAGCGAACAAGGGCAGCTGCAAGGTGCCAACAGCAGCATGACGGGCATCGCCGGCATGATCGGCCCCAGCCTGTTTACCCTCTCCTTTGCTTTCGTCATCGATCCGGCGCGCGGCTGGCATATACCCGGGACGCCTTTCCTGATGGCGGCTCTGATGCTGGCCACGGCCTTGCTGTTGGTCATCTGCGGCGCGAGACCAACGCAGGTGTCGCCATCATGACGGAGGCGAGGGGGGCGCCCGACGAACTCGCTCGCCGCACGGCGATGCTCGACGCCATCGGCTATGCGGCGACCCAGATCGTCGCGGCGCCGGACTCGCCTTGCGGCCCCGGCGACTGTTCGGGTTCACAGGAACGGCGGATGAGGGCTCTCGCTCTCTTACGGGTTTCCTTGCCCAAGGGCCGGACGGCCTCTCATCCGCCACCGCTGCATCCACTCTATCCGATGCACCGGTTCTCGACTTACAAGGGCCGGGGTGAGGGGGTGTCGGGGACGGAATGGAGCGGGTGTCGCAACACCCTCACTTGCGGGAAGGGTGTGAGGTCGTCACGCTTTCTCCAGGGTTGTCGCCGCGAGATCGAGAGCGGCAGCCACCGCGGTAGCTTGCTCCGTGGTCAGCGGCCCGCGCGAGAGGCGCAGGCGAAGTGCCAGTTTCAGATTCTCGAAAGCGCGCACGACCTGCGGCGCCGGTCCGTCGCCGGCCGCGCGGCTGGTTTCCGCCATGCGGGCGAGCAGGGGCTCGAGCGCCTCGCGGTTGGCGTCCAGGAAGGCTTTGCCCTCGGCCGTGATCTCGTGAAGCTTCTTGCTGCTCTCGCCCGAAGCCTGGACGGTGACGTAGCCCATCTCCTCGAGCAGGGTCAGCGTCGGATAGATGACGCCGGGGCTGGGGCTATAGGCGCCGCCGACCTGGTCTTCGATGGCCTTGATGATCTCATAGCCGTGGCGCGGCTTCTCGGCGATCAAATGCAGGATGACGAGGCGCAGATCGCCATGGGCAAAGAACCGCCCGAGGCCGCCGCCGCGTCCGCCACGATGCCAGTGCCGGCCGAAATGCCGGCCTTCGCGCTCGCCACGGGCAAAGCGGCGCTCTTCGTCGCCGTGCCGGCAGCCGTGGTGATGGTCGTGATCGTGGTCGTGTCGATGGTGTCTCATTGATATATCTCCGATTAGGTTTCGTTATATCAAATAGATATATCGAAACCGGATCGGAGTTCAACGCCTAATTCGAAAGCAAACGAAAATGCTAATATTGCCGGAAGCTTAAC
>CAZQLF010000231.1:0-5562 GCA_964594035.1 uncultured Rhodospirillaceae bacterium
GCGGGATTGCGCCTCGGCCTGCGCGTCGAAGAGCGCCCCGCCGTCGACGAGGTCCTCCAGGCATTCATCACTAAGCGCAAGGCCGAGTTGCCCAACAGCGTCACCTGACGCCCGTGTGGTTTCGCTGCGCTGTCCTGATCCTGCTCTGCGGCCTGCTGGCACTCCCCGCAGCCGCACAAGCTGCACAGTCCGCCGATTGCGGCAAATCGGCCATCGAACACGAACTGGAAATCCGGCCGCCGAACGAGGAGCCGACGCCCCATCTCTCGCTCGCCGATGCACAGGATATCCTCAACGTACCTTCCGTCAGCCTGATCATCATCGACCATGGGAAGCCGGTGCTGGTCTGCGCCTTCGGCCGCAATGCTTCGCCCACCACGCTCTATCAGGCGGCGTCGCTCTCCAAGCTGGTGACGGCGGTGGCGGCCTTGCGCCTGGTGCAGGAAGGCCGTCTCGATCTTGACCGCGACGTGACGGGCGAGATTCGCTCCTGGCATTTGCCGCAAAGCGATCTGACGAAGGATCATCCCGTCACGCTACGCGGCCTGCTCAGCATGACCGGCGGTATCGGCGTGCCTGGCTTTTCCGGCTATGAGCCCGGCGATCCGCTGCCGAACCTGAGCCAAATTCTCGATGGATTGCCGCCCGCTCATTCCCCGCCGGTGCGTGTCGACCATGTGCCCGGCAGCCGCTACGCCTATTCGGGCGGCGGATACGAGATCGTCCAGGCTCTCATCCAGGATGCAACAGGCGAGGATTTTGCGAGCGCGGCGGAGGCTCTCGTGATGAAGCCGGCGGGAATGGCCCATAGCGTGTTCGCCCAGCCGCTGCCGCCCGCGCTGCTGAAGGATGCGGCCATGGGTCACCACGGCGATGGCGATCCCCTGCCCGGCGGCTCGCGCCTGATCCCCGAGCTTGCCGCAGGCGGGCTATGGTCGACCCCTGGCGACCTTGCACTGCTGCTGGTTGATCTCGCCGCCAGCTATCGCGGAGACGAAGCGCATGTGCTGTCACATGCGATGGCCAAAGCGATGTTCGCCCGCCAGAACGGCGGGCCTGACGGGCTGGGCGCCGCCATTAGCGGATCGGGCCAATCCCTGGTGCTCATGAAGCGCGGGCAGAACGTCGGCTTCGAATCTTATCTGCTGATATTCCCCGCCACGCTTCAGGGAATGGTGGTCATGACCGATTCCGACAACGGCACGACGCTGGCCGAAGCGCTCATCCGCCGTGCTGCCACCGTCTATCGCTGGCCGGCACTGGGCCAATTTGCGGATTGACCGTGAGCCGTTCAACTCGACAAGCTGCGCCCAGGATGCGCTAACAGGGGAAACCGATGCGCTACGTTACGGTCGACGAGGTCCATCGCCTGCTCGACTACCCTTCGCTGGTCGAGGCGTTGCGCGAGTTGTTCCGCCGCGGCTGCGACCGGGTGGAACGCCTGAGCCTCTCCCAGCCTCTTGGCGATGGCCGGCAGAATGACTGGCTTCTGCTGCCCGCCTGGCAGTTCGGCCGCCATCAGGGCGTCAAGCTGGTCAGCGTCTTTCTCGATAACGAATCGAAAGGCCTTGCCTCAGTGCAAGGACTCTATGTCCTGTTCGACGGAACCAACGGCCTGCCGGTGCTGGCCCTCGACGCCGCCGCAATCACGCTGCGCAAGACAGCGGCCAATTCGGCGCTGGCGGCCACATATCTGGCCCGCAAGGATTCGCGCACGCTTCTCATGGTGGGCGCCGGCGCCATGGCGCTGCCCTTGATCGAGGCGCATTGTGCCGTCGGACCCATCCGCCGCGTACTGATCTGGAACCGCACGAGGGCGCGGGCAGAGTCCGTGGCAGCGAACCTGCACCTTCCCGGCGTGAGCACAGAGGTCGTCGACGATATCGCGGGTGCCATGGCCCAAGCCGACATCGTCTCTGCCGCGACCATGTCGTTGACGCCGCTGATCGAGGGGCGCTGGCTGAAGCCCGGCCATCACATCGACCTTGTCGGCGGTTTTCGCGAGGACATGCGCGAGGCCGATGACGAGGCGGTGCGCCGCAGCCGTATTTTCGTCGATGCGCGTTTCACCGCCGCTGCCTATACCGGCGATATCTGCCAGCCGCTTGGCGGTGGCATCATCGCCGATTCCGACATCACCGATACCTTCGAGCTCGCGCGCGGTGAAAAGCCCGGCCGGCGCAACGACAGCGAAATCACCCTGTTCAAATCCGGCGGCGGCGGGCATGAAGATCTCGGCACTGCCCAGCATCTGCTGGCGAAGCTGGAAGCCCTCGGCAAACTGTAGCTAGGGCCTGATCGGCGGAACGGGCCGCAGGCGAATGAAGGCGATTGCCAGCGCCGTGGCGGCGACGGCGACGACAGCAGTCAGCCCCTCCGGGCCGAACGTGTCGATGGCCGTGCCGGCCAGGGTCGGCCCGCCAGCGCTGCCGATCTCGTAGACCATGATGAACACGACATTGGCGGCAGCGAGCTGGTTGCGGGAAAAACCGCCGCCCAGCAAACCGAGGCCGATTGTATAGATGGCGAACAGTGCGCCGCCCCAGAAGAAGACGAGCCAGTAGAGCAGCATGGGCTTGGATATCACCAGCGGCAGCAGCAGCGCGCCGACCAGTGAGAACAGGATGCAGGCGAGCAGCACGCTCAGCCGGTTTGTGTGGTCGGCGAGCCAGCCGATAGGAAGCTGCAGCAGCACATTGCCGCCGATGAAGACGGTGATCATGAGCACGGCGCTTGCCTGGTCGAGCCCGTGGCGCAAACCATAGACCGGCAGCAACGCGAACAGCGCGAAATCCATCACCCCGCCGCACAGGGCAGCCATCATCACCAGAGGCTGGGCGCGCACCATGTCGGAGAGCGGGACTTCGTTGCGCTCCGGCATCACAGGCGCCAGTTTGCGGGCCAGCGAAATCGGTATAATCGAGAGCCCGACGGCGAAGGCGACGATCAGGAAGGGAAGGAAACCTTCGGCACCCACGGCGCCGATGATGGCGGGCCCGATGGCGAATCCCGCGGCCATCACGGTGGCATAGATGCCCATGATGCGGCCACGGTCGCGCTCGGTTGCCACCATGTTCAGCCAGGTTTCGCTGACCACCCAGGGAATGGCGCCTGCCGCACCGGTAATGAATCGCAGCAGAAACCAGACGAGCACCCACGGTAGGACGGCGAACAGCAGGGTTGCGATCGCGACGATGGCAAGCCCCACCGTCATGCTGCGCACGGTGCCCCAGCGGTGGATAAGGTGCGGCAGAAATGGCCCGGTCAACAGCACCGCCAGCGGAAACATGGCGGCATTGAGGCCGATCAGCGTCGCATCGACGCCGCGATGGGCGAGATGCAGCGTGATCAGAGGCACCAGCGCGCCGAAGGCAATGCCCACGCCCAGCACGCAAGCGTTGAGTGCCAGCAGGCTTAGTTGCCGCTGCTGCCCGGTGAACACGTCACTCATGGGATTCCCTCGCGGACGATGGCCACTCTAACTGAGATGCGACGGGCTCGACAACGGATCGCGGGTTGTGACAGGAATCTGCCTCCGCCGGCAGCCGCCGGTTCGCTTGCAATGGGGAGCAACCCTTGAACCAGGATCCTGCCCTGCTGTCGGCCGTCGAGCTCGTCGGCCAGTACCGTGCCAAGAAACTCTCTCCCGTCGAGGTGACGAAGGCGGCACTGGCGCGCATCGCGCGCCTCAATTCACGCTTCAATGCCTTCTGTCTGGTGGATGAGGAATCGGCGCTCGCCTCGGCCAAGGCATCCGAAGCGCGCTGGGCAAAGGGTCAACCGATCGGCCAGGTCGATGGTGTGCCTGCCAGCGTCAAGGACCTGCTGATCACCAACGGCTGGCCGACCCTGCGGGGCTCCAAGGCCGTCGATCCGAAACAGGCCTGGGGCGAAGACGCGCCGACAGTGGCGCGGCTGCGCGAGGAAGGGGCGGTGCTGCTGGGCAAGACGACGACGCCGGAATTCGGCTGGAAGGGCGTCACCGATTCTCCGCTCACCGGCGTCACCCGCAACCCGTGGGATGAGACCAAGACGCCCGGTGGTTCCAGCGGGGGCGCCGCCGTCGCCGCGGCCTGCGGCATGGGTGCGCTGCATCTCGGCACCGATGGCGGTGGCTCAATCCGCATTCCTGCCGGCTTCACCGGCATCTTCGGGCTGAAGCAGAGCTATGGTCTGGTGCCGGCCTCGCCGCTCAGCCCCTTCGGCACGCTCGCCCATATCGGGCCGATGACGCGCACGGTGGGCGATGCGGCATTGATGATGAACGTCATCACCAGACCGGATCTGCGCGACTGGTATGCCGTCCCCTATGCCGGTACGGATTATCTCAAGAATCTCGAGGGCGGTGTGAAAGGCTGGAAGATTGCCTTCAGCCCGACGCTGGGTGGTCATCCGGTCGACCCGGAGATCGCCATGCTGGTTGCGTCGGCAGCCCAGGTCTTCCGCGATCTGGGCGCGACTGTCGAACAGGTCGATCCGGAGATCGGGCCGAATGTGGGGCCGGTCTTTGTCAATCACTGGTTCCCGGGTGCAGCCAACGCACTTCGCCCCTACAGCGCCGAACAACGCAAAGTGATGGACCCGGGGCTCCTCCAGGTCGCCGATGCCGGCGCCAGGCTGCCGCTGATGGACTACTTCGCCTCGATCAAGGAACGCGAACAGCTCGGCGTGCGCATGAACATGTTCCACAAGACATGGAATTTGCTGCTGACGCCCACTCTGCCTCTCCCCGCCTTTGCCGCAGGGGTGGAGTGCCCGGTGATGTCCGATGGCAGCCGCTGGACCGATTGGACGCCCTTCAGCTACCCGTTCAACCTGACGCGCCAGCCCGCGGCGACGGTGCCCTGCGGTCTTACATCCGCGGGCTTGCCGGCGGGACTGCAGATCGTCGGCCCCTCCTTTGGCGATGTCGCGGTGCTGCAGGCCGCCCGCGCCTTCGAGAAGGTGCGCCCCTTCCAGATGCCGGCGGTGTAGCGATTCCGCGGCAACGCGCCGCAGAGCGGCAACCGGCAGACCCGCCCATATTTTGCCAGTATTTTCTTTGGGCGGGTTTGCAGGAGCACTGACATGGCCTACGGGAGCCTGGACCAGAACAGGGAAACCTGGCTCGGATCGATCAAGCGCGGATTTCGCCGCTGCTGCCCGCGCTGCGGTACTGGAGGGATGTTTCGCGGCTATCTCAGTGTGTCAGTCAAGTGCCAGCGATGCGGCCTCGACTTCGAGACCATCCGCTCGGACGATATCCCGCCCTATTTCACTGTTCTGATCGTCGGCCATTTGCTGGTGCCGGTGCTGCTGCTGGTCGAGCAGCGCTCGGCTCCGCCGGTCGATCTCACGCTCGCGATCTTCCTTCCGCTGACGCTGGTTTTGACCCTGTCGCTGCTGCCTTTCATCAAGGGCGCGGTCATGGGCGCCATCTGGATGTCGAAACAGCCCGCCTGAAGCTGTAGCTCCTAGGAGCGGCGCAGACGGAATACAACGTTCACGTACACGAAACGGGCAGACTCGTATCGTATGCAGCTTGTTGAATTACCGTTTTCAGTCCCAAAATAATCGCCAGGG
>CAZQLF010000232.1:0-1541 GCA_964594035.1 uncultured Rhodospirillaceae bacterium
GCACCACGGCAGAGGCCGAACTGGCCCGCGCGATGGACGATGGCCTGCTGCTCGACGCCACGATTGCCGAGAGCGAGGCACAGGCGAAGAAACTCTGGTTCCTGCGCGAAGCCATCGTGGAAGCGCAGCGGCCGGCGGGCGCCGGCATCAAGCATGACATTGCCGTTCCGGTGGCGGGCGTGCCGGAATTTCTCACAGAAGTAAATGCGGTGGTGACCCGGCGCCTGCCGGGCGTGCGGGTGCTGGCCTTCGGCCATCTCGGCGACGGCAACATCCACTACAATCTGTGCCAGCCGCGGGAGATGCCAGCGGCTGATTTTCTGGCCCTGACCGGTGAATTCAATCGCCTGGTCCACGACGTGGTGGCCCGCCATTGCGGCAGCATCAGCGCCGAGCACGGGATCGGCCAGCTGCGCCGCGAGGAAATCCGCCGCTACAAGCCGGCCGTCGAGCTCGAACTCATGCGAAAGATCAAGGCGGCCCTCGATCCCCGTGGCCTGATGAACCCCGGCAAGGTGATCTGAGCCAAATCCAATCTAAACTTCGGAAAAGTCGAACTTATCGGCCGCCGCGCACCGGCCGACAGGCTAGGAAAGATGTTACGGGAGTGCTAAAAATCAGGCCGGCAGACTGCAGTCCATCGCGCCTCAGACGCGTCCCGGACAGGGAGGCAGGCGGCCGCTAAAGTAGACACAAGTACAACGAACAGGGAAAAGCCATGAAAAAATCCGTTCTGGGAGGCATCGTTCTCAGCGCCATGATGGTGCTGGGCAGCTTTGCCGCCCGTGCCGACGACACCATCCGCTTCGGTGTTGCCGCCGAGCCGTATCCTCCGTTCACCAGCAAGGATGCGTCAGGCAAGTGGGTCGGTTTCGAAGTCGATCTGATGGACGCCGTATGCGCCCAGATGAAGGCCAAGTGCGAAATCGTCGAAGTGGCGTGGGATGGCATCATCCCCGCGCTGCAGGCCAACAAGTTCGATGTGATCTGGTCGTCGATGTCGATCACCGAGAAGCGCAAGCAGACGATCGACTTCACCGACAAGTACTATCAGACGCCCGCCGTCATCATCGGGCCGAAGTCGGTGAGCTTCAGCATCGACAACAACAACCCCGACAGCCTGAAGGGCAAGATCGTCGGCGTGCAGACTTCGACCATCCATGCCCAGTACGTGCAGAAGTATTTCGGCTCTGCCGCGACGATTAAGGTCTATGACACGCAGGACAATGTGAACGCCGATCTCGTTGCCGGCCGCATCGATTGCGAGATGGCCGACTCGATCGCACTTGCCGACTTCCTGAAGACGGACCCCGGCAAGGATTTCGAGGTCAAGTGGACCGCGCCGAAGGATCCGATCCTGGGCGACGGCGTTGGTGGTGGCATCGTCAAGACCAACACTGCCCTCAAGGACAAGCTCAATGCCGCGATTGCCGCGGTTCGCGCCAGCGGCCAATACGACACGATCGCCAAGAAGTACTTCAACTTCAACGTTTACGGCAGCTAAGACGCCGTAGCGAGACGACGGAGGAAGCCGGCGGGCC
>CAZQLF010000232.1:1641-5540 GCA_964594035.1 uncultured Rhodospirillaceae bacterium
ATCGGCATGGGCGAGGAGGTGCAGGTCAACGGCTTCGCCGCGGCCGTCGCCGTGCTTGGCTTCGTCCAGGGCGCCTATTCCACCGAGGTGCTGCGTGGTGCCATCATGGCGGTCCCCAAGGGACAGCTGGAAGCAGCCAAGGCCTATGGCATGCCTCCGGTCTTGCGCTTCCGGCGCATCCTGTTTCCGTTGATGATCCGCTATGCCCTGCCCGGCTTGAACAATCTCTGGGTCAACATCCTGAAGGATAGCTCCCTTATCAGCGTGGTCGGGTTGAGCGAGCTGGTCTTCCAGTCCAAGACCGCGGCTTCCGGCACGAAGCACTATTTCTTCTTCTACAGCGCCGCCGGCGTGATCTTTCTGGTGCTGACCAATCTCTCGAATACGGGCATCGGATTCCTCGAGCGCCGCGTCAATCGCGGCGTGCGGCGGGCATAGAGAGCGGCCATGGGGTTCAGTTTCTTCTTCGACATGTTTCCCCAGTTGCTCAACGGGCTCTGGGTGACTGTCAAGATCTCCGCAATCTGCTTCGTGCTCGGCAATGCCATGGCCGTGGGCGTGGCGGTGTTGCGGCTGTCGAAAAACCCGATCATCGCCAATCTGGCGCGCGGCTACATCTCGCTCTTCCGCAGCACGCCCTTCCTGACTCAGGTCTACATTATCTATTACGGCCTCGGCGATGTGTTCGCCCACACGCCGGAACTGCGGCAGAGTTTCCTGTGGCCCTATTTCCGCGACGCGATCTGGTACGGCATTTTGGCCTTAAGCCTCAACACCGCCGCCTATTCCGGCAACATCCTGAAGGGCGGGCTGGAAGCCGTGCCCTTCGGCGAGATTGAGGCGGGCCGCGCCTTCGGCATGTCACGTATCCTGATCTTCTGGCGCATCAGCCTGCCGCGGGCCATTCGCATCATCCTGCCGGCGATGAGCGGCGAGACCATCCTGCTGGTCAAGACCACCGCCATCCTGTCGACCATCACCATTCTCGATGTCATGGGAACGGCGCGGTTCATCATCGCTCAAACCTTCCGGGTCTACGAGCCGCTGCTGGCCGCCGCCTGCTATTACATCGTGCTGACCTTCATCATCACGCGCGTCTTCCGTTACCTGGAAGCCTATTTGAACAAGGACCGGCTGGAGCCGGTGCAGATCGACGCAGAGCTGCCGGTCGAGGTCGCCTGACGAATTTCGCGATGCTGCCGGTGGATCGCCGGCGGCACCTCCTCTAGCATCAATTCATGATTCCCTACCGCGCGCCGCTGGCCGATATCCGCTTTTGTCTCGACGAGTTCGCCGATCTGCCGGGCCTCGCCAGCCTGCCGGGTTTTGCCGATCTCTCCGCCGATGTGACGCAGGCCATTCTCGAGGAGGGTGGCAAGTTCGCCAGCGAAGAGCTGGCGCCGCTCAATGCCGTCGGCGACCGCGAAGGCAGCCGCCTGGAGAACGGCGTGGTGAAGACTCCCGAGGGCTTCGCCGCCGCCTATGGCAAGTTCGCCGCCGCCGGCTGGAACAGCCTGGCCTTCGATCCGGCCTATGGCGGGCAGGGCTTGCCCTGGTCGCTGGCCATCGCACTGCAAGAGATGTGGGGCTCGGCCAATCTGGCGTTCTCGCTTTGCCCGCTGCTGACCCAGGGCGCCATCGAAGCAATCGAGACCCACGGTAGCCCTGCCCAGCGGCAGACTTACCTGCCCAAGCTCATCGCCGGCGAGTGGACCGGCACCATGAATCTGACCGAGCCCCAGGCCGGTTCCGATGTCGGTGCGCTGCGCTGCCGGGCGGTGCCGCATGGCGATCGCTATCTGATCACTGGCCAGAAGATCTTCATCACCTATGGCGACCACGACATGGCCGAGAACATCGTCCATCTCGTGCTCGCCCGCACGCCCAATTCGCCGCCCGGATCGCGCGGCATCTCGCTGTTCATTGTGCCGAAGCGCATGGTCAATGCCGGCGGCACGCTGGCGCAGGCCAACGACCTTCGCGTCGTGGCGCTGGAGCACAAGCTCGGCATCCATGCGAGCCCCACCTGCGTCATGGCCTATGGCGATGACGGCGGCGCCGTGGGCTATCTGGTCGGCGAGGAGAACCGCGGCCTGGAATACATGTTCACCATGATGAACATCGCGCGGCTCTCGGTCGGACTGCAGGGCATCAGCATCGCCGAGCGCGCCTATCAAATGGCCCGCGACCATGCCCGCAGTCGCGTTCAGGGCAAGCCCATCGGCGCCGGCACGCCGAACGAACCCATCATCGGCCACCCCGACGTTCGGCGCATGCTGATGACGCTGCGCGCCCAGGCCGAAGCGAGCCGCGCGCTGGCGCATTTTGCCGCCGGCGCTCTCGACCGCGCCCGGCATCTCGACGAAAAGGCGCCGCGCGAACAGAGCCAGCGCCTCGTCGATCTGCTGATCCCGGTGGTGAAGGCGTGGTCGACCGATATCGGCTGCGAGGCGGCATCTCTCGCCCTTCAGGTGCATGGCGGGATGGGCTTCATCGAGGAGACGGGCGTGGCCCAGCTCTACCGCGATATCCGCATCGCCCCGATCTACGAGGGCACCAACGGCATCCAGGCGAACGATCTGGTGGGGCGCAAACTGATGCGCGACAAGGGTGCCGCGGCACGCGACTTCATCGCGGGCTTGCGGGCCTGCGACCGCGATCTGGCGGCGGCCAAGGGTGAGGATCTATCGGGCATACGTGCCGCGCTGGCCGAAGCTGGCGTGGCGCTGTCGCGCAGCACCGATTGGCTGATCGAAACCTATGCGAGCGATCCTGCGTTGGCGCTGGCCGGCGCTTCGCCTTATCTGCGCCTCTTCGGCACGGTCGCCGGCGGCTGGCTGATGGCCATGGCGGCACTCGCAGCATCGCGACGCCTGAACGACGCCGCTGGTCCCGCGGACAAATCCTTCCTGACCGCCAAGCTTGCCACCGCCCGCTTCTACGCGGACAACATATTGACCCAGGCCGAAGGATTGGCCGCACAAATCACACGCGGCGGACCGCCGGTGCTGGCCCTTGCGGGCGACGATTTCTGAGGGGCTCGCTGACCCGTAACGCTACGCAGCTTTCCACTTGTCGGCGTAGCTGTCGCGCAGCTTCAGGAACCAGTCCTGCTGCGCCGGCCACCACCAAAGCTTCGAGAGTGCGTCGTTCGGGAAGGCTGCGTGATCGAACGCGGCGCGGCCGGCATCATCGATCGCGCCCTTGGCCACGGGGTTGGCCGAGAAGGCCGCGGCCCAGGCGGTCGAACCCTTCGGTGTTGCGATGAACCTGGCCCATTCATGGGCCTGGCCGACATTCTTGGCACCCTTCACCAGGAAGAAGCCCTGCTGCCAGCCGAAAGCGCCTTCCTTCGGCGAGAGGTATGCGATCGGCAAATCTTTGGCGAGGTTGTAGCCGGTCGAGTCCCAGATCAACCCGAGCGTGCAGCCATTGTCCTTGAAGGCAGCCTCGGCATCGTTTTCGCCATTCCAGAACTGCACGATGTTCTTCTTGTGCTTGATGGCTTCGGCGAGCGCGATATCCCAGAGCCGTTTCGTCGCATCCGGATTTTCGTAGCTCGCAAGCCAGGGCTTGGGCAACTTGCCCTGGGCTTCGAGCCAGCGGCCCATGGCCGCCAGCGAGGAGTGGGCGCGGACCGTGACCTTGCCCTCGTATTGCGGATCCCAGATGGTGGCGAGCGAAGCGTCGGGCCATGCCATCGGTGCCTTCGTCTTGTCATGGGCCAGCGCCTCGCTGCCCCAGGCGCTCGGCAGGAAATAGCGCTGGCCTGCGAGGCTCGCCATCTGATCGGCGCGCCCGGCGAGCAACGCCGGTTCGTAATTCTCCATCGCCAGCCGGGCGAGATCCCAGGGCTGGCCCAGTTGGTCGGCTATCCAGCTGCCAATCCGGTCCAGTGA
>CAZQLF010000233.1:0-2123 GCA_964594035.1 uncultured Rhodospirillaceae bacterium
GGTGACGAAGGACAAGGATTGGCATGCGCTGACGCCCTGGGAAGGATCGATCACGCGCCGGCTGCGCCGTTTTGTGGGCGACGACAACCGGATCGTCTCCCTGATGCAGTGGGACTACGAAGCGGAAGTCTGGGATGCCGATCACAGCAATCTGCTGGATGGCGTCTACTACGTGTCGGCGGCCACCACCAAGGCACTGCGCAAGGAATTGGGCTTGGAGTAGCGCTCAGGCCCTTGGGCCGAAAAAACGTGAGGCGTGAATCAGCCGCTGATTTAAAGAAGGTAGAGCAAGATTCACGGATTGAAGCAACCTGATCCGATCTTGCTCTAAGGGTCGGCCCGTTTTTCGTGACGTATTGAGAAGGCTAAGCGTCAGGATTTCTTCTGGCGGAACTGCGTGTGGCACCCGCCGCAGCCCTTCTCACCGACGACATCGTACTGCGCGGCGAACGCGGCCATATCGCCGCTCTTCGCCGCATCGGCCAGCTTGCCGGCTTCCGTCGCCAGCACCTGGGCGGCCGCCTTGAAATCATCGGGATGGTCCCAGATATCCGGCTTGGCATAGCTCTTGCCCGGCATGTCGGCCAGGCTGGAGCCCTTGGGGAAATCGCCCGGGATCTTCATGGCATTCGCCTGAAGTCCCTCGGCAAGTTGCTGCATGGCGGCCAGATCGCCGGACTTGGCTTCGACCACGGCACCCATGGCTTTCATTTTCGCCCCATTGTCCTTCATCAGGGCCTGGCGGGTGTCCACGGCGGCTTGCAGATCGTCGGCGGCGGCGCTGCCCGTGAAGCCGTGCAGCGTAACGAATGCGGCACCGGCGATCACAGCGGCACCCACAACCGTGGCAAATACTCTGCGTTTCATCAGATCCACTCCCTCCAGTGCTGTGTCAACGCTTCACGGTCCACAGTCGCGAAACGCTCCCAGGACTGTAAAGTAGTCACTCCGCAGTAACCCGGCCCTTACACGAAATTGTGACCAGGCTCACCGCACAGCAGTCAAACGGCGATCGAGCGGCGAGCAGCAAGCGCGCCGTTCTCGACCCGGATTCGCCAGGCCAGCATCGCCGCGTTGGCGATACCGAAGACGAGGGCTATCGCCCACGCTCCGAAAGCGAGGGGCAAAAGCACGATTTCCAGTTCGACAATCAGATAGTTCGGGTGCCGCAGAAAGCGATAGGGGCCATGGCGAACAAGGGGCGCGCCCGGCAGGCTGATGATACGTGTCGTCCAGAAGCGGCCGAGAGTGGTGAAAACCCAGAGCCGCGCCAGCTGCACCAGCAGGAATGAGCCAAGCCAGATCCATTGCGGCGGGGCGCTGGCGGGAATGACGATGAGCATTGCCAGCAACCAGGCGGCATGGAGTGCGACGATCAAGGGGTAGTGTGCAGCACCGATCTCAAACGCACCTTCGCTCAACAGGCGCCGCGTGTTGCGTCGTGCGAGCGCCAGCTCGCCGATGCGGGCCAAGACGACGAGGGCAATAATGGGATGGACCAAGGTCAAGCCGCTTCGAGCAGCTGCAATCCGACGCTGAATCCCGGACCCAATGCCGACATCAGATAGCGGCCGGTGCGCGCCTCGGCCAGCGTGCGCTCCAGCACGAACAGCACCGTAGCCGCCGACATGTTGCCGTAGTCGCGCAACACGCCGCGGGCGATCGACAGACCGCCCGGCGGCAGGCAAAAGGCTTCCTCCAGCGCGTCGAGAACCTTGGCGCCGCCCGGGTGACAGACGACACCGTTCAGATCTTCAACCGCAGCGCCATAGCTGGCGAGGAAAGCATCGGCGATCGGGCGGATTTCCGCGCGCACCAGTGCAGGAATATCGCGTGAGAAGAGAACGCCGAGCCCATCCTCCTGCACGCGCCAGCCCATAATATCGAGGGATTGCGGCCAGGTGTGCTCGGCCGCCGGTCCGAAAGCAGGGCCCGGTCCTTCGGTGGAGATGATCGCCGCGGCCGCGCCGTCGCCGAACAAGGCCGACGCCACGACGTTGCTTTTGGAATTGTCGCCGTGGCGGAACGTCAGGGTGCAAAGCTCGACAACGAGATAGAGTACGCGCGAGCCGTGCAGCGCACGCGCGTCGATCGAATGCCCCGTGCGATGCGTGAAGTACTGA
>CAZQLF010000233.1:2133-5537 GCA_964594035.1 uncultured Rhodospirillaceae bacterium
AATTGTGGCGGTGGGGGAAGGTGAGGGGGCAGAGCCCAACCAACAGATACCGGACATTGGAGCCGGGCAGTGCACGGGCCAGATCGATGGCGCGGGCGAGGCCAGTCACGCCGCCAGCACAACCCAACCCGAAGATGGGCAGCCGCCGCGTGTCGCGGCGCAGCCCAAGGCGCTCGATCACCAGCGCATCGAGGCTGGGTGTGGCAACGCCAGTGGTGGAGACCGCCACCACCGTATCGATGCTGCCGGTTGCAAGTCCGGCCTGGTCCAGCGCCTTTTGCGTGGCCTCGCAGAGCAGATCGACAGCATGCTCGCTGAACAGCCGGCTGCGTTCGACCCAGCCATGCGGTGCCAGATACCACTCCAGCGGCATGCAGGAATAGCGCATATCGATGCCGGCATTCTCGAAGACAGGCATCAGGCGCGTGAGATCGGCCTTCTTGCGGTCGAACAGCAGGTGGCTGTTGTCGCGCACCACCGATTGTTCGTAGCGGTGTTTCGGCACGGATGTGGCGAGCGAGCGAAGTCGGGGGGTAAGCATCGTGGGAGGCTATATATTCCAAATATTGGCAGGCACTATGGCGCCAGCCTTCACTTGTTTGTGTTGCGTTGTCTAGCGTCTGATCGCCTGAAGTTGAGAATCAACGTGAGGCGCGAATCAGCCGCTACTTGAAATAGTTAGAGCGAGATTCACGGGATCAGGTTGCTTCAACCTGATCCGATCTCGTTCTCGTGCAGCCTCCGCTAAGACGCGGAGAAACCACGACTTTCGCCCCGGCCGGGCTTCCCCTATCATCCTGACCATGAGCGAACCGGCCGATCCGACTTCCGTTCCGCCGCCAAACCCGGGGCGGATGGGTCTTTGGCCGCGCCTTCGCGGCTATTTCTTTGCCGGCATGCTGGTGACGGCGCCGATCGCCATTACGGTCTCTGTCGCCCTGCTGCTCATTCGTTTCGTCGACGAGCAGGTCTTTGCCGTCATCCCGCCGCAGTACAACCCGGAAACCTATCTGCCATTCTCGGTGCCGGGGATCGGCGTCGTACTGATGATCGTGATCCTGACCCTGATCGGCGCGATCGCGGCCGGCTATATCGGCAAAATGCTGCTGCGCTTGAGCGATCGCCTGCTGAACCGCATGCCGGTCGTCCGCAGCATCTATGGCGTGGCCAAGCAGATCGTCGAGACGGTCGTCAGCAACAAGTCGACCGCCTTTCGCGAGGTCGTGCTGATCGAGTATCCGCGCAAGGGAATCTGGACCATCGGCTTTCTGACCGGCCGCACCATCGACCCGATCGCGGAGAAGATCGGCCAGACCGAACTCGTGAATGTCTTCGTTCCCACCACGCCGAATCCAACCTCCGGGTTCCTGCTGTTCGTTCCGGAGAGCGAGATTCAGCGCCTGTCGATCTCGGTGGAAGACGGGATCAAGCTGGTGATCTCGGCCGGTATCGTCTTGCCGCCGGGCGCGCGTCGCCCGGTTCCCGGTGAGCTGACCTCCTCACCGTCTTCGCCATAGAGCAGGATCTAGACAGCGCGCAGTGCCTTCACGCCGGCATCGCGCTCGAAGAGATAGAGCAGGATGCGCAGCGCCTTGCCCCGCGGTGCCGCCAAAGCGCCATCGCGTTCCATGATCAGCCTGGCATCGGCGTGGGCGACGGAAATCAGGTCGTTGTGCTCAGCGAGGTGGGCCAGACGAAATTCCGGCAGGCCGCTTTGCCGCGTGCCAAGAATTTCGCCGGCTCCCCGCAGCCGCAAATCCTCCTCGGCGATGCGAAACCCGTCTTCGGTTTCGCGCAGGATGCTGAGGCGAGACTTTGCTGTCTCGCTGAGCGGCGCCTGATACAGCAACAGACAAGTCGAATGCACATCACCGCGACCGATCCGCCCGCGCAGTTGATGCAACTGGGCAAGGCCGAAGCGCTCGGCATGCTCGACCACCATGACCGAGGCGGCCGGCACGTCGACACCCACCTCGATGACGGTGGTGGCGACAAGGATATCGAGGCGCCCCTCGGCAAACCCGGCCATGGCGGCATCGCGCTCGGCCGCTTTCATGCGGCCGTGGACCAGGCCGACGCGTTCGCCGAATGTCGCCTTGAGCCCGGCGCTGCGCTGCTCGGCGGCGGCAAGATCGCTTTCGTCGGACTCTTCGACCAGCGGGCAGACCCAGAAGATGCGTGCCCCGCCGGAAATTGCGCGACGCACCGCGGCGATCACGTCGTCGAGACGCTCCAGCGGCACGGTACGCGTATCGATCGGCTTGCGGCCCGGTGGTTTTTCGGTGAGCCGTGAAACATCGAGATCGCCATAGGCCGTCATCATCAGCGTGCGCGGAATCGGCGTTGCGGTCATGGTGAGCAGATGCGCTTGCCGACCCTTGTCGGCGAGTGCCAGGCGCTGTTCCACACCGAAGCGGTGCTGCTCGTCCACAACCGCAAAAGCGAGGTCGTTGAAGACGACATCGTCCTGCAGCAGCGCGTGGGTGCCAACGATCAGCGGCAACGTCCCATCGGCAAGACCGCGCAGGATCGGTGTTCTCGTCTTCGCCCGATCGCGTCCGGTCAGCAGCGCAAGCGACACACCCGCTGCTGCTGCCAGCGGCTCGATGGTGGCGAAATGCTGGCGCGCGAGGATTTCGGTCGGGGCGAGCAGGGCGGCCTGGCCCCCGGCTTCAACGGCATTCAGCATGGCAAGCAAAGCAACGACGGTCTTGCCGCTGCCTACGTCGCCCTGCAGCAGGCGCAGCATGCGATGCGGCGAGGCAAGGTCGCCGTCGATCTCCGCCAGGGCTTCCTGTTGGGCACCCGTCAGCCGGTAGGGCAAGGCCGCCATGACCTTGCTACGCAGGCTTCCGTTGCCGGCGATCTTTCGCCCCACGGGCCGGCGCTGCTCGGCACGCACCATGCCCATGGCAAGCTGGTTGGCCAGCAGTTCGTCATAGGCAAGGCGCCGGCGGGCCGGGGTATTGGGCGACAGATCGTCGGTTGAGGTCGGGTTATGGGCCACCCACAGCGCGGTATGCCAGGCGGGCCATTTCATCTTGCGCAGCAGAGTTGGCTCGATCCATTCCGGCAGTTCCGGCGCACGCGCGATCGCCCCCTGCACGGCGCGGCCCAGCAGTTTTGGCGTCAGCCCCGCTGTCATCGGATAGATCGGTTCGACCCGCTTCAACTGGGCAATCTCGGCGGGCGTGGCGATGTAATCGGGATGCGTCATCTGCAGCGTGCCGTCGTAACGCTCCAGCTTGCCGCTTACCACGCGCTGCTCGCCGGCCGGAAGTTGCCGCTTGAGGTAGTCTTCATGGGCGTGGAAGAAGACCAGCATCAGCCCGCCAGTCTCGTCATGGCAGCGCACCTTGTACGGCAATCTCCGGTTGCCGGGTTTGAGGTGAGCGTCCACGGTT
>CAZQLF010000234.1:0-5513 GCA_964594035.1 uncultured Rhodospirillaceae bacterium
GATGTCATGGGAGACCTCGTGACAGGGATCGAGCTTGTATATACAACTTTAGGTTCCGCGTGGATAGGCTCCGAAGGTCTCAGCGGAACTCCTGCCGGCCCGCGAGGCGATAACGCCGACCCAACAGGAGCGCACGAGACACAACCTGGCCCCGGCACCAGGTGCGCCGGGTCATCAGCAGGCAAGGTTCATCGCCGGCAATGCCGAGCAGTTTCTGCTGACGGCGATCGGGCAGGACTGCTTCCACCAGATGCTCCACGGCGGCGGGCGCCTGAAGGCCCATGAGATACTGATTGGGCGTTGTCCGCGTGAAATCCTGCTTCAGATAGGCGGGCGCGAAGCCGGGGCTGACCAGCCGGTCCTCGATCTGGATCGAGACGCCATCTTCACGATGCAGCAAAAGGCTGTGGAACAGTCTGTTGCCAGGTTTGATGGCGAAAGCTGCCGCTTCCTCATTGCCGGCGCGGACCGCCTCCAGCATCAGCACCTCGGCGCTATGCCGGGCGCCACGCGCGGCAATTTCCTCGGCGATGTTGCGCACTTCGAACAGAGCGGATTCCGGCCGTGCCGCGGCGACGAAACTGCCGGCACCCTGGACGCGGCGCAGGACGCCCTCGCTCGTCAATTCCCGCAAGGCCCGGTGCGCCGTCATGCGGCTGACACCAAGGGCGCGGGTCAGCTCGTTCTCCGACGGTACCTGCGCACCTTCGGCGAGAGCGCCATCGGCGATGCGCTCCAGGATGTGGCGCTTGACCTGGCGATAAAGCGGCTCGCTCATTGCGTCTTCAGGATCAGGCGCAGGTGGGTATCGTCGATGCGCATCAGCTTGCCGGCGAGCAGCGGCGGTTTGTAGAAAGCCTCGACCCCGCTGATCTTCGCCGCATCGTTGGCCGAAAAGGTGATGGTGGCATCGAGAAACCAGTCGCTCGGTCCGGGAACGTGGCCCGCATCCGTCGCCGACATGGGTCCCACGCTCCAATGCGCGGAGACCGGCACAGCGGGAAGATTGACGAGTTTCGCCAGTGTGGCGATGTCGTCGCCCTGGGATGGCGCGACCGGGTGCTGGCGCGGCCAGAGCAGAATGGTGAGCCCCACCAGCGCAACGGCAATGCCAAAGAACGTCGCCCGGCGCCGCTGATCGAAGCGGTATTGCAGGCCCGAGAACGGGCGAGGGCGGGGCTGGCCTTGCATCCTGCGATAGTCCATTGTTCGCGGGGCCGGATCAACGGACTTGCCGATGGACCTTTATCGTTTTCGCAGCGGCGCTTCGCCGCTTCTTGTCAGCATGCCCCATGTGGGAACCCATGTACCGCCGGCGATCGCTGCCGACATGACAGCGGCGGGTCTGGAAGTGCCGGATACCGACTGGCATGTCGATCTGCTCTACGATTTCCTCGACGAGATCGGCGCCAGCGTCCTGCAGGCGACCCACTCTCGTTATGTCATCGATCTCAACCGCACGCCGACAGGCGAGGCGCTCTATGCCGGCGCGCGCAACACGGAACTCTGCCCGACCACGCGCTTTGACGACCAGCCCATCTATCAATCGGGCCGCGCGCTCGAAGCTGCCCAGACCGCCGAGCGGCGCACCCGCTATTGGCAACCCTATCACGACAGGCTGGATGTCGAGCTTGGCGCGATCAAGGCGCGCCATGGCTACGCGCTGCTGTTCGATGCCCATTCGATCCGTTCTGTCGTGCCGCGCTTTTTCGAGGGCCGGCTCTGGGACATCAACATCGGCACTGGCGACGGCGTTGCCGCCTCACCCGCCATCAGCGAAGCGGTGATGGAAGCGGCGGGAAAAGCCGCTGGCTATACCAGCATCCTGAACGGGCGGTTCAAGGGCGGCTACATCACGCGCTGCTATGGCCGGCCGATCGACAATGTCGAAGCCGTGCAGCTCGAGCTCTCCCAGATCACCTATATGAACGAAGACCCACCCTTCGACCTGCGCGAGGATCGCGCCGCCGGTATCCGGCCGGTGCTGCGCGCGATCCTCGACGCTTACATGAGCGCTGGCGCTAAGCGTTACCGGGGAGCTGCAGCAGCTCGTACGGCGGTTTGAAGCCCTTGAGGGCTTCGATCCGCTCCATCCAGGCGGCGATATTCGGGTAGAGGGCGAGATCGAAGGCGCCTTCGCGGGCATAGGCGAGCACGCCGTAGCAGGCGACGTCGCCGATGGTCGGCTCCACGCCGGCGACGAACTTGCTCTTGCCCAGCTGCCCTTCCAGCACCCTTAACCCGTTTTCGGCGTGGTCGCGGAAATAGACGCCGGTTTCCGGCGCCAGGTTCACGAAGCCTCTGATCATCGCGCGGGTGCGGAAAACGCCGGGCGAGAGCCGGTCGGCATCCCAGAACAGCCATTCGCGCGCCCGAGCCTGTTGCTGGGCATCCCTGCCGCCAAACTTCCCGTGCTTGGTCGCGAGATATTGCAGGATCGCGCCTGATTGGCAGAGCGAGAGCCCGTCATCGGTCATCGCCGGAATCTGGCCATAGCGGTTGATGGCGAGAAACTCCGGTGTCTTGTGCGCGCCAGCGCGCAGATCGACAGGGGTGAAATCAAACGGCTCGCCCAACAGCGCCAGCATCAGCGCCACCTTGTAGGTCGGGCCGCTGAAGGGCGAGCCGTGCAGGATTGGCTTGCCCGCCGGCTTGGCGGGTTTGCGTGCCGTCTTCCGCGACGCTTTCCGTGCAGGTTTTGTTGACTTGCGGGCGGCGGCCTTGCGCGCCGGTTTAGCTGCTTTCCTGCTCGCTGCTTTCTTCTTCGCCTTCACTGCTTTCCGAGCCATGACGCACCTCTATCAATGAGATTGACTACTTCTTCTTGCTGCCGGTCAGGTGTTTTCGCAACTCGTCGAGGAACGGAATCTGGCCCGCCTGAATTCGCCGTTCCGCTTCCTCGACACTGAACCAGGCTCCGTGATCGATCTCGGGAAAGCGTTGGCGCTTGCCCGATCGTGGCGGCCATTCGATTTCGAATTCATTGCTTTTCAGCCGGGTTTCGTCAACGTCGCCTTCGACCGCCCAGGCATGGATCATCTTGCGGCTCGGCTGCAGGCGAGGGGTGAGTGCAGTGAACGCGCCCTCGATGCTGGTGCCGACCTCCTCGGCAAATTCGCGCCGAGCTGCCGCCAGCCCATCCTCATCGGCGTCGAACTCGCCTTTTGGAATCGTCCAGGCGCCAAAATCCTTCTTGGCCCAGAACGGTCCGCCGGGATGGACAAGAAAAAACTGAAGCGCGTCTTGCCTTCGCCGATAGACCAGCAAACCGGCGCTTTGCTTGGCCATCGGGGTTAGTGCTCGACCCGGCCACCCCGCACCCGTCCAACGCAGGGGTTGTAGCCGATGCGATAGGTCAGCTCCGCCGGCCGTTCGATCTGGAAGATGGCGAAGTCCGCCACCTTGCCCACCTCCAGCGTGCCGTGGCTGGCGCCGAGACCGAGTGCCGCCGCGCCATTGCGGGTGATGCCGGCCAGCGCTTCTTCCGGCGTCATCCGGAACAAGGTTGCCGCCATATTCAGCACCAGCAGGAGCGAGGTCACCGGCGAGCTGCCGGGATTGTTGTCAGTGGCAAGCGCAATGGGCACGCCGGCCTTGCGCAGGATATCGAGTGGCGGCAGTTGCTTCTCGCGCAGGAAATAGAAGGCCCCGGGCAGCAGCACCGCGACCGTGCCGCTCCTGGCCATCGCTTCGACGCCGGCGGGCGAGGTGTATTCCAGATGATCCGCCGAAAGTGCCTGGAATTCGGCAGCCAGTGCCGCACCACCAAGGTCGGAGAGCTGGTCGGCATGCAGCTTCACCGGCAGCCTGCGCCTCCTCGCCGCCTCGAACACATGGCGCGTCTCGGCCGGGCTGAAAGCAATCTTTTCGCAGAAGGCGTCGACCGCATCGGCGAGCCCGTCCACCGCCGGCAGCATCTCCTCCACCACGCGATCGATGTAGGCAGCGCTACGGTTCTCGAATTCCGGCGGCAGTGCATGGGCGCCGAGGAATGTGGTCTTGACGGTGACGCCCGAGAGCCCCCGCGCCACGCGCAGCATCTTCGCTTCATTCGTGGCGTCGAGCCCATAGCCCGACTTGACCTCGACAGTGGTCAGGCCTTCGGCGCGTAACGGCGCCAGCCGCGTTTCGGCCGATGCCAGAAGACTGGCTTCGCCGGCTGCCCGCGTCCTGGCGACGGTGGAGCGGATGCCACCGCCGGCGCGCGCGATCTCTTCATAGGTCGCACCTTTGAGGCGCAGTTCGAATTCCTGGGCGCGGTCGCCACCATGGACGATATGGGTGTGGCAATCGATCAGGCCGGGCGTCAGCCAGCCGCCAGCGAGATCGTGGACGGACCTGGCGAGACTTTCCGCACGGCCGGGCAAATCGCGCCGCGCGCCGAGCCAGGCGATCTTGCCGTTCTCCGCGGCGATTGCGCCATCTTCCAGCGTGCCATACGGCCCATCGGTCGTGGTCATCCGCGCCAGATGGCCATTAACCCACAAATCGTTCCACATTCTTTCGCCCGACTGCCTGACTGGTGGCTGATTGTCCGCGGGAGTTTAACCCCCTATGGTTTGCGCGAACCAGCCACCATAGCGGTCATATGAGCAACAGCATTCTCTTTGCCCGGCAGGCTCTGCTGCCCGATGGCTGGGCCAAAAACGTTCGCATCGCGACCAACGCAGAAGGCGACATCACCTCCGTCACAGCCAATGCCAGCGCTGACGGAGCAGCACAGGCAGCGGGACCGGTGGTGCCCGGCATGCCCAATCTGCACAGCCATGCCTTTCAGCGCGCCATGGCCGGGCTGACCGAGCAGGCGGGGCAGGCTGGCACCCCCGCGGCCGACGACAGTTTCTGGAGCTGGCGCACCTTGATGTACGACTTCGTCGGGCGCCTGTCGCCCGCGGCCGTCGAGGCGGTTGCGAGCCAGCTCTATGTCGAGATGCTGAAAGCGGGATACACCGCCGTGGCGGAGTTCCACTACCTGCATCACGATCCCGATGGCCGGCCCTACAGCGATCTGGCGGAGATGTCGGAGCGCGTCATTGCCGCGGCCAGGACCACGGGCATCGGCATCACGCATTTGCCGGTGCTCTACAATGCGGGCGGTTTCGGCGGCAAACCCGCAGGCACCGGTCAGCGGCGTTTCCTCAACGATTCCGACCGATTCCTGAAGCTCGTTACCGAGCTGCACGCGCGTCATTCCAAGGACCGACAGGTCCGTATCGGCATCGCGCCACACTCCCTTCGCGCAGCGCCACCCGAAGCCTTGACGGCCGCCGTCGATGGCCTGCCCCCCTTGGCCCGCAGGTGGCGCGTCCTGCACGCCCGCCACGGCAGCGGGCGGAGCGCGGGCAGGTCGCCGGTCGGCTGGTAGTAGTCCAGGTCGGCCGTGGTGATCCCCGGCAGGCGGCCGGCGTCGTCGTACTGCCAGAACGTCCAGCGCCGCCAGGTGGACGGCACGGCGGGCCTGGTGCCGCCGAACGCGGCCAGCCACAGCGGGTCCCGGCGGAACCGGCTGGTCG
>CAZQLF010000235.1:0-5499 GCA_964594035.1 uncultured Rhodospirillaceae bacterium
AATTGCATCAACATGCTCTCGCTGATGGCGACATGCCGCTTTCCCCTGCTGGCGCTGGTGACCATGCGCGGCGAATGGGCCGAGTTCAATCCCTGGCAGATGCCCATGGGTCACGCCACCCCGGAAGTCCTCGAACTGATGGGCGTGAAGACCATGCGGGTGAAGACCACGGCCGAGGCCGCCGAGACAGTGTCCGCGGCGGCAGTGCTGGCCTTCGATGGCGATCAGCAGATGGCCGTGCTGCTGTCCCAGCGCATGCTGGGACGCAAGAAATGGGTGGAGAAATGAGCCCGAGCACGAAAGCACAAGTCGGGACCCTCGATCGCCGCGCCGCGGTCGCCGAGCTGCTCAAAGATCGCGGCAAGCTGCTGCTGCTCACCGGCCTCGGCTCCTCCAGCTATGACGCATTTGCCGCCGGCGATCACGACACGAATTTCTATCTCTGGGGCGCCATGGGCGGTGCCGCGATGATGGGGCTGGGTCTTGCGCTGGCCCAACCGGATCGCCCCGTTTGCGTGCTGACCGGCGATGGCGAACAGCTCATGGGCCTGGGTGCACTCGCCACCATTGCGGTGAAGAGGCCCACCAATCTCACCCTCGTTGTGCTCGACAACGGACATTTCGGCGAGACCGGCATGCAGACCAGCCACAGCGGGCTCGGCGTCGATATCCATCGCATCGCCCAGGCGGCAGGCTTTGCCGCCGTCAGCGATATCCGCGGCATGGAAGAGGTCGCGGCCTATCGCCGCCAGCTTAAGCTCGCCACGGGCGGCCCGCGTTACGCCACGATCCGCATTGCACCGGGCAATCCGTCGCGCGCCCTGCCGGCGCGCGACGGCGTCTATCTGAAAAATCGCTTCCGCCAGCATCTCGGCCTTGGTGTGAACTGACCTCCATGAGCGAGCTCATCACATTCCTCAATACCGTCGGCGGCAAAAAGGCCGAGGCGACGAATTTCTACGAAAGCTTCGATCCCTTTACCGGCAAACCCTGGGCGCGTATTCCACGCGGTGAGGCGGCCGACGTGGATGTGGCGGTGGCCGCGGCAAAAAGCACGTTCCGCGCTGGCCCCTGGCGCGCGATGACCGCGAGCGCGCGCGGACGGTTGCTGGTAAAGCTCGCCGACCTGATCGAGGCCGACGCCGATCGGCTCGCCGCCATCGAGGTCCGCGACAATGGCAAGCTGCTGGCCGAGATGTCGGCCCAGGTCAAATACCTGCCCCAGTGGTTTCGCTATTTCGGCGGGCTCGCCGACAAGATCGAGGGCGGCGTGCTGCCCATCGACAAGCCCGCCATGTTCGCTTTCACCAAGCGCGAGCCGCTGGGGGTGATTGCCTGCATCGTGCCGTGGAATTCACCGCTGCTGCTGCTGACCTGGAAGCTGGCACCGGCATTGGCCGCCGGCAATACCGCGGTGATCAAGCCATCGGAACACGCTTCCGCCTCCACGCTTGCCTTCGTCGAGCTGTTCGAGAAAGCAGGCTTTCCGCCGGGCGTGGTGAACACGGTCACCGGTTTTCCCGACCAGATCGGCGCACCGCTGGCCCAGCATCCGGATGTCGCCAAGATCGCCTTCACCGGTGGCGAGGCGGGTGGTGCCGCGGTCTATCGCGCGGCAGCGGCGAGCTTCAAGCATGTGAGCCTGGAGCTGGGCGGCAAATCGCCCAACATCATCTTCGCCGATGCGAAGCTGGCGAATGCGGTGAACGGCGCCATCTCCGGGATCTTTGCCGCCACCGGGCAGACCTGCATCGCCGGCTCGCGCCTGCTCGTCCACCGTGACGTGCATGACGAGGTTGTCGATCGCCTGATCGCCATCGCCAGGACCGCGCGTATCGGCAATCCCGCCAATCTCGATACCCAGGTTGGCCCGGTCACGACATTGGCCCAGCGCCAGCGCGTGCTCGACTATGCCGGCATCGCCCGCAACGAGGGCGCAAAACTGGTCATGGGCGGCGGCACCCCGAAGGATTCGGCGCTGGGCGAAGGCTGGTTCGTCGAGCCCACGATCTTCACCGGTGTTGCCAACACCATGCGCATCGCCCGGGAAGAGGTGTTCGGCCCCATCCTGTCGATCATTCCCTTCACCGATGAGGATGAGGCTCTGACAATCGCCAATGACAGCCCCTATGGGCTTGCCGCCGGCGTTTGGACCTCGGATATCGGCCGCGCCATTCGCATGTCGGACCGGCTGGAGGCCGGGACCGTCTGGGTGAACTGCTATCGCGCCGTCAGCTACATGGCACCCTTCGGCGGCTACAAGCGCAGCGGCATCGGCCGTGAAAGCGGCCAGGAAGCCATCGATGCCTATCTGCAGACCAAATCGGTCTGGATCGATACCAGCGGGCAGACGGCCAACCCGTTCGTGCTGCGCTAGAGGTTTGGAGAGAAGGTCGGTGAAACGTCCGCGGACAAAACATTCAGGGGGATCATACGGCAAGCTTGCCGGCCGCGTGGCGCTGGTGACGGGTGCGGCCCAGGGCATCGGCAAAGCCTGCGCACTCGCCTTCGCCCAGGAAGGTGCCGACGTCGTCCTCGCCGACATCCAGATGAAGGCCTGCGAAAAGGCGGCAAACGAGATCGCCAAGGCCACAGGACGCCGGACCCTGGCGGTGCAGGCCGACGTCTCGAAGGAGAGCGACGTCGGGGCGATGGTCGAAGCCACACTAAAGAAATTCAAGCGCATCGACGTGCTGGCCAATAATGCCGGCATCCTCGCGACCGGCGATATCCTTACTCTGTCGCTCGCCGACTTCGACCGCGTCCAGGGTGTCAACCTGCGCGGCGCCTTCATGGTGGCCCAGGCCGTATCCCGCTCCATGGTCAAGCGCAAGATCGACGGCCGCATTGTCAACATGGCCTCGATCAATGCCGTGGTCGCCAGCGGGGCCAATCTCGCCTATGGCGTCTCCAAGGGCGGCATGAACATGCTGACCCGGACGATGGCGATGGGCCTGGCCCATCACGGCATCCGGGTGAATGCCATCGGCGGCGGTACGATCGAGACGGAGCTGATCGGGCCGGTGATGAAGGATGAAGCGGCGCGGCGCATGCTGCTCTCGCGCACGCCGCTGCGCCGGCTGGGCAAGCCCTCGGAGATCGCCAGTGTCGCCGTGTTCCTGGCGAGCGACGATTCTTCCTATATCACCGGGCAGACGATCTATCCCGATGGCGGCCGGCTGGCGCTGAACTACACGGTGCCGGTGAACTAGACAGGCATAGAAAGGGACGAGCCCATGCCAACCATCGATCTCAACTGCGATCTCGGCGAAGGGTTCGGCGACTGGAAGATGGGCGATGACGCGGCGATGCTGGGCATCGTCTCGACGGTCAACGTCGCCTGCGGCTTTCACGCCGGCGATCCACAGATCATGGCCGATACCTTCGCCCAGGCGAAGAAGGCAGGCGTGGCTATCGGCGCGCATCCAAGCTATCCCGATCTGCAGGGTTTCGGACGGCGCCCGATGCCTTATTCGCCGAAGGAGATCGAGCGCCTCGTCGCCTATCAGCTCGGCGCCGCCATGGGCATTGCAGCCCTCGCCGGACACCGCATCACCCATGTGAAGGCCCATGGCTCGCTGGGCAACCGGGCAACGGAAGATGCCGCAGCCGCCGACGCCATCGCTCGGGCGACCAAATCCGTCGATCGGAACCTGGCGATCCTTGCCATTGCCGGCACGGAGATCGAGCGCGCTGCCGAACGCTGCAACATGAAGGCTGTCCGCGAGATATTCGCCGACCGCGCCTACACCAAGGCCGGCAACCTCGTGCCGCGCAGCCAGCCGGGTGCCGTGATCCACGATGCCAAGGCGGCGTCGGAGCGGGTCATCGCCATGCTTCAGGCGGGCGCCATCATCGCCACCGACGGCACGAAAGTTCCGGTCGGCATCGACAGCATCTGCGTTCATGGCGATACGCCCGGTGCGGTCGCCATGGCCAAGGCGGTGCGCCAGGCGCTGGGCGAAGCGGGCTACACGCTACGCGCCTTCGCCGCCTGATTGTCCATCGAGCGATCATGGCCCCGCCCGCCCAGCCGCGCTTCCTCTATGCGGGTGAATGCGCGCTGGTGGTGGAGTATGGCGATCGCATCGATCCCGCCATTCATGATCAGGTTCTAGCCCTGGATCGCGCGGTCGCGGCCGCGGCGATCCCGGGCATCATCGAGACCGTTCCCACCTATCGCTCGCTGATGATCGATTACGATCCTGAGCAGATCGCCCCCGACGCACTGATCGAAAGCCTGCGCCAGCTTCGCGTTGAAGCTGCGCAAGCAGCAGCCCCGGTGCAGCGCTGGATCGTGCCGGCCTGCTATGACCCGAGCCTCGCGCTCGATCTCGCTTATGTTGCCGATGCCCAGAAGCTGACGCCCGAGAAAGTCGTGGCGCTGCATAGCGGCGCCGTCTATCGGCTTTACATGTACGGGTTTGCGCCGGGCTTTGCCTATCTCGGCGGCCTGCCCAACGCGCTCGATATTTCGCGCCGGACGGAGCCGCGGCCGAAATCGCCGCCCAATTGCCTGCTGATCGCCGGCGGCCAGGCGCTCATCACCACCGTCGTGATGCCGACAGGCTGGCACATCATCGGGCGCACGCCGGAACGTTTCTTTGCGCTCGAGCGCGATCCGGTGTTCCTCGCCGACGTGGGCGATGAAGTGGCGTTCGAAGCGATCGATGCAGCCACCTTCGCGAGCCTGGATGCACGCGCCGCCGCGGGCGAGCGGATCGCCCGCGTTACAACGGCGCGTTCATGATAGGCCAGCTCGTCATCCACGCCGCCGGGCCCGGAACCACGATCCAAGATGGCGGGCGTCACGGTTATCTGCGCTTCGGCGTCAGTGCTGCCGGCCCAATGGATTGGCAGGCCCATGCCCGGGCCAACATCCTGGCCGGCAATCCGGAAGGAGCCGCGGCAATCGAGGCGGGGCTTGGCGGCATCGAGATCGGTGCCGAGCACGCCGTCATTACGCTGGGTTTCGCCGGTGCTCATTTCCTTGTCACCCGCGACGGCCAAAGCCTGCCGGCCGCCGGTCGCATTCGCCTGAAACCGGAGGAGCGCCTTTCGGTCAAGCCTGGCGCCAGCGGCGCCTGGTTCTATCTCAGCCCGTCGGAGGGATTCGATCGGGCGCCGGTCATGGGCAGTCTTTCGACAAGCCTGCGCACCGGCATTGGCGGCAAGGCGCTGGCGGCTGGCGACCGCCTGCCGTTGCATGCGGCAGCGCCACTACCAGCGCCTCGCTTCGAACCCGGCCCCAACCCTACCCGGCCGATTCCGTTTGTGGCGGCGGCACCGACCGGGCTCGGATTGGCGGTGGCGAGTTTCCGGCAGCCGGATGCGCAATCCTTCACGCCGCAATTGCAGGTGAGCTGGACGGCGCCGGCGGATCAGTTCGTCACGAGTGGCGGGCGGATCCGGATTCAATATAAAAAACATACCGACTCCACGTGGCTGGATTGGGGCACGGTGAAAGATTTTTCGCGTGATCTGGTCTCGTATCTGGCC
>CAZQLF010000236.1:0-5482 GCA_964594035.1 uncultured Rhodospirillaceae bacterium
GCTTCGGCAAGGTCCGGCTTGAGAACCGCTGCCCGCTCGAAATGCGCTGCCGCCTTGGCGAACTTGCCCCGCAACTGCAAGACACTCCCGAGATTGTTGTGCGCTTCCGCCAAATTCGGCTTCAGAGCCAGAGCCTGTTCATAAGATGCCTCGGCCTCGGCCAGGCGGCCCGCCATCTGGCAAGCGTCCGCAAGATTGCAATGCCCTTCCGCGAAATCGGGCTGGATCTTCACCGCCTTGCGATAGGCGGCAATCGCTTCCTCGGGCTTCCCCTGCCGCATGAGCGCGTTTCCGAGATTGTTGTACCCGGCGAGAAGATCGGGGTTGAGAGCCAGCACGCGCCTGAAACAGGCCCCTGCATCGTCTGGCCGGTCGAGCTCCATGAACAGAATTCCCAATTCGCCATGGGCTTCGGCATAGCTCGGACTGAGCGAAAGCGCCTGTTCATAAGCGCCAACCGCCTCCTGTCGTCGCCCGGCGGCACGCAGTACGAGGCCCATGAGGCGCCAGCTGTCGACGTGGCGCGGTTCGTCAGCAATCATCTGACGAAGAAGTGATTCTGCGCGGGCTAGCTCTCGTGCCTGAAAATCCCGGAGTGCGGCAGCGAAACGCTCGGCAATTGTTTCCGGTGGGTTGGTGGGCATGGCCGGAACGTGCCTTGGGGCGCTCTCGAATTCAACCGGTGCGCCGAAGCGCTGGGCTCAAGCTAAAGCAGATCGGCTTCGCTTCCCCCGGCCGCCCGTAGTCTCTTTTCGGCCTCCTCGATCAGGGCCTCGTGGCGATATTCGAGCGCCATGTGCTGGACGTTTTCGTTCTCAAGACGCTGGTCGAGAACGATCTGGCTGACACCGTTGTTCCATTGCGCCAGTTCATCCTGAAGCTTCGCCCCGCCAGAATCATAAGCAAAGCCGCGGACGATCGTCTGCGGCGGATGGTAGCGCTTGATCAGTGCCGCCTTGATCCTCTCGTAATTGCCACTGTCGCATTCGGCCCTGGCCCCCGCCAGACGCATAGCGCCCTGGCGATCCGGTACGAAGACGAAGGTCGTTTCCGTGGCAACACCGGCAATCAGCAGCGGTGCCGGTACCAGCGTTCCGTTCTGCGAATGCAGATAGGCGCAGCGCACGATGCCGGCCTTTGCTTCCGCTTCGCTCGGCACGACAAGATTTTTCGCCGCGTTGGAGAGGGGCGCAGTCAGCTTTTCATTCGAACACACGGGCTCGGCGCCGGGCGAGCGATCGCTATCGGGAACCGGGAAGATTTCGAAATCCGCTAGCAGGATGCCGAGGCCAATGCCACGGAGACTGAAAGGTGCGGCCGCAGCAGCTGAACAGATGTGAGCCAGCAGCACAATCGCAGCCGCCGGAACAAGCAGCGTCCGGCAGCGCTTCGCCCCCTTCCCCATCTCAGTGATGCAGGATCTGGCTGAGGAACAGCTTGGTGCGCTCGGACTGCGGATTGTTGAAAAAGCGCTCCGGATCGTTCTGCTCGATGATCTCGCCGCGATCCATGAAGATCACCCGGTTCGCCACGGTGCGGGCGAAACCCATCTCATGGGTCACGCAGATCATTGTCATACCCGAGCGCGCCAGCTCGATCATCACGTCGAGCACTTCCTTGATCATTTCGGGATCGAGCGCGGAGGTCGGCTCGTCGAACAGCATCACCTTGGGGTTCATGCAGAGCGAACGGGCGATGGCCACGCGCTGCTGCTGGCCGCCGGACAACTGGCCGGGATACTTGCCCGCCTGCTCCGGGATCTTCACGCGCTTGAGATAGAGCATGGCCGATTCCTCGGCCTGGGCACGCGGCATCTTGCGCACCCAGATCGGCGCCAAGGTCAGATTCTCCAGCACCGTCAGATGCGGGAACAGGTTGAAGTGCTGGAACACCATGCCGACTTCGCGGCGCACCAGCTCGATGTTCTTCACATCGTTGCCGAGCTCGACGTTGTCGACGATGATCTTGCCCTTCTGATGCTCCTCCAGCCGGTTGATACAGCGGATCAGCGTCGATTTGCCGGAGCCCGACGGCCCGCAGATGACGATGCGCTCGCCCTTGTGGACGGCGAGGTTGATGTCCTTCAGCACATGGAACTGGCCGTACCATTTATGGACGCCGTCCATGCTGATCATGACCTCGTCGGAAACCTGCATTGCGGCAGTGGCTGCTGGCATGGCTGAATCCCCCTAGCGCTTGTGGCCGCGATGGAGCTTGCGCTCCAGGTACTGGCTATAGCGCGACATGCTGAAACAGAAGATGAAATAGACGATGGAGACAAAGGCAAGCGCCGTGTTGATGGTGCCGAGCCAGTTCGGATCGCGCGCCGAGGACTGCGCTATGCCGAGAAGCTCGATCTGGCCCACGATGAGGACCAGCGTCGTATCCATGAACAGGCTGATGAAGCTGTTGACGATGCCCGGGATGGAGATGCGCAGCGCCTGGGGCAGGATGATCAGCAGGTTCGTCTTCCAGTAGTTGAGGCCGAGGGAGGCGGCACCCTCGTGCTGACCCTTGGGGATCGCCTGCAGGCCGCCGCGGATGACCTCGGCGATATAGGCGGCGCTGAACAGCGAGATGCCCACCATGGCGCGCACCAGCTTGTCGAAATTCATGCCTTCCGGCAGGAACAGCGGGAATACCACCGAGGCCATGAACAGCACGGAGATCAGCGGCACACCGCGCACGAATTCGATGAAGCCGATGGAGAACATGCGGATGATGGGCAGCTTGGAACGCCGCCCCAGCGCCAGGAACACGCCCAGCGGCAGGGACGTGACGATGCCGGTGGTCGACAGCACCAGGGTCAGCATCAACCCGCCCCATTGCGAGGTATCGACCATGCTCAGGCCGAACCCGCCATGCAGCAGGAGGAAGGCCAGCACCGGGTAGATCAGGAAAAAGAAGATCGCCCAGTATTTCTTGTGGGGCACCTGCTCGATCAGCAGGGCCCCCATGGCAATGAACTGCATCAGGAAAGTGACGTCCACGCGCCAGCGCTGATCGGCCGGGTAAAAGCCGTACATCAGCAGGCCGAAGCGGGCCCGGATCATGGTCCAGCATGCACCGGGCAAGGTGCAGGACGCTCTCGATGTACCCGGCCCCCAATTCGCATCGATGATCGCCCAGTTAATCAGCGGGGGGATGATCAGATAGATGAGATAGGCGGCTACGATGGTGAGCACCGTGTTCATCGGCGAGGAGAACAGGTTCTTGCGCAGCCAGCCGGTGAGGCCGACTTCGCTTGCTGGCGGCGGCATGTCGGGATGGCTTCCCGGTTGGGGGCGCTGGGCAATGTCGGTCATGCTCAGCGCTCCACCAGGGCGATGTGGCGGTTGTACCAGTTCATGAAGGCAGAGATGACCAGGCTGATGGCGAGATAGACGCTCATGGTGATGGCGATCACCTCCACCGCCTGGCCGGTCTGGTTCAACACCGTGCCCATGAACACGCTGACCAGCTCAGGATAGCCGATGACCACGGCGAGCGAGGAGTTCTTGGTCAGGTTCAGGTACTGGCTGGTCAGCGGCGGCACGATGATGCGCAGCGCCTGGGGCAGAATGACCATCCGCGTCGTCTGCGCGCTGGTCAAACCCAACGCGTGGGCCGCCTCGGTCTGGCCATGGCTGATGGCCTGGATACCGCCGCGCACGATCTCGGCGATGAAGGCCGCGGTATAAATTGAGAGCGCCAGCAGCAGGGCGACGAATTCCGGCAGGATGACCATGCCGCCGGAGAAATTGAAGCCATTGAGCTTGGGCCAGGACCAGTCAACGGGAATGCCGGCGACGAGTGCGCCCAGGATCGGAAGGCCGACAATAAGGGCGATGGCCGTCCAGATCACCGGAAACTGCTTGCCGGTCGCATCCTGGCGCCGGCGCGACCAGCGCGCCAGCACGATCGTCGCGGCGATGCCGACGATGAGCCCGGCGGGTATCAGCCAGAACCCCGGCTGCAGCACGGGTGCGGGCATGTAAAGACCGCGGCTGTTGAGGAAGAAGGTGCCGAACAAGAAAGGGATGCTCTGCCGCACGCCGGGCAACAACGTCAGCACGCCGAAATACCAGAAGATGATCTGGGCCAGGAGCGGGATGTTGCGGATCACGTCGACATAGGCCGCCGCCAGCTTGGCGATGAGGAAGTTCTTCGACAGCCGGGCAATGCCGACGATGAAGCCGATGATGGTCGCCACCACGATGCCGATGGCCGAGACCATTAGCGTGTTCAGCAGGCCGACGAAGAAGGCCGTGCCATAGGTGGACTGCAGGTTATAGGGGATCAGCGAGATCGAGATGTCGAAGCCCGAGGTCCCGCCGAGGAAACTGAAGCCCGATGCGATGCCGCGCTTTTCGAGATTGGCGGCGGTGTTGTGCACGAAGAAGGCCGCAAGCCCCAGAACGATGGCCGCGACGACGACCTGAAACAGAATGCCGCGGACAAACTCGTTGTGCCAGAACGAGGAGGCTGGCTTGCGGGCCGCGCTATCGAGGGCGGTCATGGACAGGACCCTCCGCGATGTGCCAAAGGCAGCTTACCAAAGGCGTGGGCGCGCCCGATCCATGACGGGGACCGGGCGCACCCTGGCTAATCTTGTTTCGACCTGATCAGCGGATGGGCGGGGCGTATTGCAGGCCGCCCTTGTTCCACAGTTCATTCAGGCCGCGGGCCAGGCCCAGCGGCGTCTTCAAGCCCACATTGCGCTCGAAGCTTTCGCCGTAGTTGCCGACCTGCTTGATGACGTTATAGGCCCAGTCCTTGGACACGCCCATCATCTTGCCCATGTCGTCTTCCACGCCGAGCATGCGGCGCACTTCCGGATCCTGCGAGGAACCCTTCACCTGGTCGACATTCGCCTGGCTGATGCCCTTCTCTTCCGCGATCAGCATCACATAGAACGACCAGCGTACGATGTCGGCCCAGTTGTTGTCGCCATGGCGAACGGCTGGCCCGAGCGGCTCCTTGGAGATGATCTCGGGCAGGATGACGTTGTCGGAAGGATTCTTCAGCTGGGTACGCTCGGAAGCGAGGCCCGAGGCGTCCGTCGTATAGGCATCGCAGCGGCCCTCGTCATAAGCGCCGCGGGCCTGGTCGGCATTCTCGAACACCACGGTCTTCAGTTCCATGTTGTTCGTGCGGAAATAGTCGGCGAGGTTCTTCTCCGTCGTCGTGCCGGTCTGCACGCAGACGGTGGCGCCGCTCAGCTTGAGCGCGCTGCTCACACCCAGCTCCTTGCGCACCATGAAGCCCTGGCCGTCATAGTAGTTGACCGCCACGAAATCGAGGCCGAGGTCGGTGTCGCGCGAGAACGTCCAGGTGCTGTTGCGCGCCAGCAGGTCGATTTCGCCCGATTGCAGGGCGGTGAAGCGCTCCTTGGATCCCAGCGGCACGAACTTCACCTTGGTCGCATCGCCGAAGACGGTGGCGGCAACCGCGCGGCAGAGATCGACGTCGAGACCGCGCCAATTGCCCTGGTCGTCGGGAA
>CAZQLF010000237.1:0-5416 GCA_964594035.1 uncultured Rhodospirillaceae bacterium
CTCCGGTCGGCGGCCATCCAGCCGGGCTTTTGCAACAGCTCCGGGCTCTTGGCGGTCCCCGGCAGTCGGGTGATGTACTGCTTCAACTGGGCACGCTCGTCGTCGGAGCGCATGCCATCGTTCCACGAGCGGCCGAAATGCGCCAAGATCGGATCAACACACGGCGGGGAATCGCTGAATTGCTCGCCGGCGAACATGGAGACAACCTCGAGCAGGCAGGTTCCTTCCTTAGGCGACGAATGACCACAATGAGCCAGCACTACAGTGTCAAGATCAAATGCTTTCATTTTGCGAATTCCTTTTGGAGTTGACGTTGCTGGCGACGGTTAGCGTTCCTCTCGTCGCCGTGAGATTTCGTGTATTGCGCGCATCGGAGACGAGCACATTCTCCGCAATACCTTGCGCCGGTTTTCCGATAGCGGACGTTGGTTCCGGAGTATTCATGGCCTGCTGGGCAATGCGTGATCGCGCGTTGTGCCGCGTGATGGGCGGATCTACCTTCATCGATATTCTTCGTACGCCCCTTCTGCTGTCGGTCGCGGTTGTTGTCGCCAACCGTTCCAAGTGTCAGATGATCTGGATTCACACAGGAGGGGTTGTCGCACTTGTGCATAACGACGACACCGTGATAGCTACCATCGTCCGGAATCGGGCCACGATGAAGAATCCATGAGGCACGATGTGCCTTGACTGTTTTCCCATCCATTTGGATCTGGCCGTAACCCTTGTTGGAGAGGCCACCAGTCCAGATCCAGCATGAATCCGTCTTTTTGACCTTCGACCAGAAGCGATCTTCGAATACGGGGAAGTCTCTGGCGTGCTTCTTCTTGGTCATGGTGTCGTGTCCTGGTGATGTGGCGCGGTTACTCTTCGTCCGCCGTTTCCGGCTCTTGCTGCGGCTCATCGCCGAACAGTTCGCCGATGGTGTTGGGCGCGGGCGGGGTGAGGGTGATGTCGACGTTCTGCTGCACAAGGCTGCAGAGAACCCCGGACGCCTTCTCATCCGGATGCACCACCGCGCGGAACATAATGATCACGGTCCCGCCGTTCTGCGGCAGCAGCTTGAAGCTATCGATGTCGGCCGACAGTTCCACGTCGCTCGGGCCGCCGATGCCGTAGTGCAGGGTGAGGGTGTAGCCCTTGCCAGCAGTCTCAAATTTGAAGGCGCCCATCTTCGGGAAACGCAGCACGGACAGGCGCTCCGGCTCGATCAGGTCGCCCTGGTCCTCGGGCGCCTTATACAGGGCACTGCGCAGGTCCGGCGCGAAGTGCGCCAGTTCGCCGTTGTCGGCCGCGTACTCGAATTTCAGGTCGCACGCCGGCTTCTTCTCGGTGCCGTGGATCTCCGCGCGCGGGTTGACGCTGGAGAGTTTTACGGTTTGATTCGTCAGTTCGAACATGTGGGTGGCTCCGGTGGTGGCGGGGTTAGGCGGCAGCAGCCTTGTGGTTCTGGATGCCGAAGTAGACGGCCTTGCATGCGGCGAGGTCTACGGCGGCGTTGTGGGCGCCTTCCAGTTTCTTGCCGGTAAAGAATTCGTAGGCCTCGCCCAGGTTCGGAGACTTCGGGTGATTGCGCCCAGCGGCCAGCATGCGAGCGGTAGGCGGCAGGTTCAGGATCTTTGTGCTGTTCGATTGCGTGCAGAACACCGCGCCGTTCTTCCAGTCCTCATGAAAGCCATGGTCGGCGCCAAGCTCGCGGATGGCCTCGATGCGAACCATGCGCTGATCGAACGATTCGTTATGCGCGATACGCAGTTCCGCTTCGGACCACATATGCATGAAGGTGCTCAATACATGCGCCATCGAATATCCGAAGCGAGCGGCGAGCGCATCGGTGATGCCCGTGAGTTGCTCGAGTTCGGCGGGGATCGTCCAACCGTCAGGGCGGATCAGCACATCCATGAAGGCGAGAACACGGCCGCTGTCGGCATCAAACAATTCTGCCGCCAGTTGCGTGATATGCGGCTGCCCCGGGTGCTCGGAAGGCTGATTCCAGAGCGGCAGGCCGTTCGTCTCGGTGTCATAGATCAGGATCGGTTTCATCGTCTCTCCGGTGGTGCGAATAAAAAGACGCGGGCGCCTCGGAATTGCCCGCGCAACAGGGGTTCTGTCAGGCGCCGAGCAGGATCTCGCGGCGATCCATGAAGGCTTGCTCGAGCTTCACGCGCTCGGCGTCCGGGTACTCGCGCACTTCATCGCCGAGCAGGTCGAGCGCATCGGTGTTGTCGCAGCGCTGGATGAGCGTCAGCATCTCGCTGTAGGAGCGAAGGGGAGAGCCGTTCTGCATGATCTCGCCCGTCTCCTGATCCACCTGGCCGCGCACTTCGCCGGTATCCGGATCGGTGATGGTCACGAAGTCGCCGTCGATCACCGCATGCTGGCCCTGATCGGCCGCATTGGTCAGCGCGATCGCATTCGACAGCTCGATCGACTTGGGCATGTACTTGAGCACCTGCAGCAGCGGAATCTTGCGCGCGTACATTTCCCAGTCGCGGAAGCTGTAGTGCTTGCCGCCCTGTTTGTTGTACTTGTCGCGGTGCTTCTTCACCTTGCCGACAGTCCAAACCTCGATCACCGGCAACTGCGAGCCATTCACGCGGCCCACGGCGTAGACGTGGGTCATCAGGTCCGGATCGTTTTCTTCGCCCGGGCGGTGCTTGATGAAGGGCGAATCGCCCAGCGCATAGTCGAACTCGTCACCCTTGAACACGGCGCCAGTCCAGACCGTGGCGCGGCCGCTGCGAGATACCAGGTCGACAAGGCCTTTCCAGCCCGGCACGAAGGTGCAGGTGCGGCCGTAGGGCACGAGGAAGCCCTGACCGTCGACGCCGGGCTCAAGGCCCAAGGTCGAGGCGGTCATGATGCTGCCGGCGATCGACTTCGGGTCGCATTCCTGCAGCTTGGGCGTGGTGCTGAAGGCCGTGACAGCCAGGCGCGCCATGCGGTCGGCCGACAGGTGCTTCGGCAGGGCCAATGCCATCTGCGGCTTCAGCTTGTCGAGGAAGTTGCTGAACGTGGCAACCGGGTTTTCCTTCTTGCCGGTGGCGACGCTCTTCAGGGCTTGGGTGGTCACGGTGATTTCTCCAGAGGTATTGGGTGGTTACTTTTGCTTCTTCAGACGCAGCACGCGGATTTCCTTGGTGCGGCAGTACTGCGTAAAGATGTCCGGCGCGCCTTCCTTCAGTGCCTTCTGGTCGATGCGCGTGTCGTTCTGGTTCTTCCAGGAGGCGATTTCGTGACCGCCGGCGGTGAGGAATGCATGGGGCCGCATGAAGTCGACGATCTTGAATTGCAGCGATTCCTTCTCGTCTTCCAGCACCTTCAGCTTTGCATTGACGTCTGCCAGGCGGAATACGGCGTCACGCGTTGCCGAATCGGCTTCGATGCTCGCGCCGTTGGCCTTCTGGTAGATCACCTTGCAATCGTCGAAGTCGATCGGATCGGGCTCGACATCGGCCAGCACGCAACCATTCCAGAATTCGCAGATGCGGTTGCGGATGCCGTCGATCGTTTCCTGATCGCGCTCGACCCAGTAAATCAGCAGGTCATCCATGCCAATCAGCGTGGCGCAGATGCAGCGGTCGCGGCCGGTGATGCCCAGGCCCTGCATGAATTGCGCGGCGTATTCGATGGGCACTTCATCGGTGCCCTCTTCGCCCCACTTCTTAGAGGCGAAGGGGTGGACCGTCTTGCAGTCACCGTTGACGTGCTCGCCGTCGAGGATCAATTCAAAGTCGATCTCGCAGGCCATGAAGGGATGCTCGGGATCGATGTAGCGCGCATTGCGGGCGATCACCTCGACCTCGTGGCCCTCATCGCGCAGGCGGTCCACCAGCATGTCGACCACAACCGGCTCCAGGCGGTGGCCACGGTCGAAGCGCTTCTGTTGCGCCGGCGTTGGCTGTTCCTTCGGCGCGCGGTGGGTCTTCTCCAGCCACAGTTCATAGGGCGACTTCCACGGGCTCACGCCCAGGACAGCCGCGACATCGCTGCCGCCGATAAAGGTGGAACGGTCGGCTTCGGTGGTGACGAGAGGTGCGTTCATTGCAGTCGAATCCCTTGGTTGTTGTAAAAGCCCTTGGCGGGCGCGTTGCTCGGGTGGCACATGTAGCGATCACCGAGCGCGGCGATTTCCTTCTGGCGCAGGCCGGCGAGCCGGCATTCCTGCTTCTCGGCGTCGGACAGGGGGGTGTCGACCTTGGTCAGGTCATCCATGCGGGCGGGCGTTTTCATGCGGACTCCTTGTCGCGCTGTGCCAGCCATTGCTTGCTGACGTGGCTGTGATTCATGAAGCCCCACGATCCGCTGGCCTTGCTGGTATCGACCCAGCCGGTGCAGTTGTCGCAGAGTGGGGCGCCGCAGACGAATTGCCCGGTGTGGCAGCATTCGCTGGTTGCTTGCCCATCCTTGCAAGACGAGCACTTCACGCCGCGGTGCTTCTCGCACAGGCCGGATTCATCAGCGTCGGCATTGCAGCGGCCGACCCAGGCGATATCGAATTTGCATTGAGGCATCACAGCGCTCCAACGAAGTAAGGGATTAGCTCTTTCACCACCGCCACCGCGATGAACAAGGCCAGCACGTAGGCCATCACCAGCTTCCAGCGCAGGCGGATCTCGCTGCGGATTTCGTCGGGCGTCATGATCAAAATGGGATCTCGTCGCTGATCGACACATCAGTGATGTCATAGGCGCCAGCAGCGGGGCTCGATGTGCCCGTTCCGGAGTACGGAAGCGCCAACAGCTTGCTGATCTCGTCTTCGATCTCTGCGATGCGACGGCCGAGTTCGGCGCGCACGGCGGTCTTCTTCGCTTCCAGGCCAGCAAGCGCCAGCGCCTTCGGATCCATGTCAGGCGCTTCGCCGGTGATGATGTGCTCGCAGACCTTGCGGTACTTGGACCAGTCGGCTTCGGTACCCAACTTCGCCCACTCTTCGTAGTCGTATTGGCTGAACTCGAAGATGACGTCGTTGTTGTCGTAATTCGGCTTCGCGAAGATCCAACCCTTGATCTTGAAGGCTTTCATTTCTGTTCTCCTTGGGCTTTTGCATATGCGCTGCGCATCTCTGCTTCGCAGCGCTCGGTGTGGCGCTCGGCTTTGCGGGAGCCATCCCACGTGTCCAGCGCGTTGAGGTATTTGCCAACGGCAAGCATCAGTTCGTGCATCACCGTTTCATGGCCGGCCTGGCGCTCGGCGGCTTGTTGGGCGGTCATGCCGGCACCATGCTGCGAGAAAGAAGATGGTTCGGCGTGTCGCGCACGATCTGGCGGAAGGTAGCTTCGGCGTGCTCCACCGCTTCTTCCAGTTCGCGGTCGGCCGCCACAACCAGCGGCAGCACGTCGCGCACGTACTGCTGCAGTAGTTCGCGCCCGAGGCTGGCCATCATCCGGTCGGAGAGGTCGCCCATCAGGACCAC
>CAZQLF010000238.1:0-5376 GCA_964594035.1 uncultured Rhodospirillaceae bacterium
CAAAGCGAGATCGCCGCTGTTGGCCCGGTAGGGCCGCTCCGCCTCGGCAAGGCGGCCGGCCGGCTGACGCTGCAGGGCGGTTGCCAAGCGGTCATCATCGACCATCACGAGCGAGGCTATCGCCCAATGGCGCGTCCTCGGCTAGACTTCGATTCCTAGCGTCTGGACGCCCGGAAGTCGCTTGAGCCAAGGCGCGAATTAGGCGCTACTTTAATGCGTTAGAGCAGGAAGCTCGGATCGGCTGATCCAATCTTGCCCTAGGCCCTGGAAACGATTGCCGTGCGTGGAACCATTCTTGCCGCTGTTGTGCTGCTGGGGTCGGCTTGCATGGCCTGGGCCCAGGGGACAGGCTCGTCGGCGCAGGCAACCCAGCCGGCCGCGCCCGCGGCCAGCAGCAATGCTGGTACCCAGGTGGCGCCCGGCGGCCAATCGCCCTATGACGCCCAGGCTGACTCCCTGCTCAAGCATCTGACGGCGCGCCAGTTCGACGCCCGTTTGCCGAATGTCGGCGTGCTCGACTGGTTTCAGGCCCAGATCGGCAAGCGCGCGCAGATCGACTGGACGACGGCCGAATGCGGAGACGAAGGCAGCGAGTCCGATTCAACGCAAGGGCCCGACACGAGCAGCGGGGGTTCGAACGCCAGCGGGTCAGGCAGCGGGGGGTCGAGCAGCGGCGCGTCGAGCAGCAGTGGGTCGAGCGGCACCGGAGCCAATCCGGGCAACAACGACGTGACGCTCTGTAGCGAGGGCCAGGCCCTGTTCCTTGGCGCGGATGGCAAGCCTTCTCTCGACCGCTATGTGGTCCTGCAACTTTGGGTCGGCACGAAGAGCACCGGCGTCAACCAGGATCCGGCCCACTACGGTTCGGACGCGCTTTCGATTTTTGTCTTCGATGGCGATACCACGCGCACGCTGACCCGGCTTGGCGACCTGCCCGCCGTGCTTGCGACCATGAACTAGCCGGCGCTTCGGCGCGGCTTTCAGTGGCGCGCCCGGCGGCGCGCAGTGTGGGTAGCGAGGCGCTGGGGCAGTGCCATGATTTCCTGATCCAGTAGCTCCGTTTGGGCGTGCGAGGCTTCGCTGTGCTGGCGCTGGCGGATGGCCGCCACACGCATGGGGGTCGCGGCGGCGCTGACATGCGACAGGCGCCGGTGATCGACTTCGCCGCGGTTGGTGAACTCGCGCAGGCAACGATACTCCGCGCCCGGTTCGCCGAGCTGGATCACCCGGGGCGCGGTCCCGAAGTATTGCTGCTGGTACCAGGTTCTCGAGCGCGGTTCGTACCAGCTGAGATAGCCGTTCTTCAGCACCTGCAGGGGCTCGGTGATCGCACCCGTAAAACTGTATCTGGCGCCGGCGCCAGCATGGGCGAAATAGCCCGGCGTGCAAAAATCCGAAACGAGAATGCCATCGATGGCATAGGCGAACTGGGCATCGGCCGAGGGATCGCAGACTTCGACGAGAAAACTCACCTCGCCCTGATCGGCCGAAGGCGATGGGCCCGATACCTCGCGATTGCCGCTGGGGTCCACCAGCATCTCCAGGCTCTCATGGCTTGCGGTCAGCGACCAGGAGGGGCCGTACTCGATCAGCGCATATGGCTGTCCACGGCTGTCGATATGGAAGCCCGCGGTGTTGGGATCGTGGATGTCATCGACAATCAGGATCGGCCAATAGCCGATGGGCACGTCACGCAGGGTGGCGAAGACGGAGAGCGAGGCTTCAAGGCCCCAGACGGGAGCGGCATCGCGGGCGACCTGCTTCTGTAGGGCTGCTGCTACATGGGCGGCCTCGGACAACGCGACATGCCTGGTCCGGCTGACCAAGGCAATTTGACGCAGCATCGAGCACCTCTTTGTGGCCCATACGGCGGATGCCTGCCGCCGCTGCTTCCCGACGTGATTGGGATGGTGAAGACGCCGCCGCCCGCGCGGAACAGTGCTGATCGAATCGCGAATGGGCGTTAGAAGGACCCGATCGATGCCACGCAGGAGAGGCTGTGCGCTTCACTAGCGGCGGCGTCTCCGTGAACCACAATTGGTGTGGGGACCCGCACCCGGGGTGGCAAAGTCGTGGCTTTTCCTTAATCGCGAATTAGCGCGAAACGCCACGTGGTGCGGGCATTATTCGGCGGCGCGCGCGCGCCTCTCGCGTCCCAGCATGCGCTCCACGATCCAGCGCTGGAAGTGATGCACGTTTTGATCCTGCACTGGCGAGAACCGCCCGCCGGTCGCCGCCGGCGAGGCGTGCCCTTGCTGCAGGCGCTCCACCACGTCGATGTCCTCGACAAAGACGCTGTTCCAGCGTTCGACCGTGTGCTCGCGGATGGGGCGATGCGCCTCGTCCATCGCCTCGTCGCCGAAAAAGAAAATCTCGAAGCGCTCGCGCGTCGCGCCGGGCGAGACGGGAATGACGTCGATCAGGAAGAAGTGATCCGACTGCACGCCAGTGAGAAGATTTGGATAGAACACCGGATATTCGCCGCGCCGGGCCTGATCGTCGGGCAAGGTCATGGCCGGCAGGGTGTGGCCGTCAATGCTGCCGGGCGCATAGACCTCGGTGCCCTGGCCGCCGGCTTCGTGGCCTGCCAGGAAGCAATAGTGATCCGACATGCGTGAATAGCTGTTCAGCCCGGGATGGACCCAGGGCAGATGATAGCTTTCGAGATAGTTCTCGACCGCATGCTTCCAGTTGGTGGCGAGCTCATAACTGCGGCCGCCGCCGTGGCGCAGCAGGCTGAAATCGTAGGCTTGCCAGCGGTCGGTGAGCGGCTTCAGCCAGCTCGCCAGCGCCGGCGCATCGCCCGTCAGGTTGACGAACAGCAGCCCGGCCCAGCTTTCCACGCGCACTGGCCTCAGGCCCAGCTCCGCCCGCTCGATGCCCTCGCACTGATGGACATCCTGGCCGCCGATATGCGGCGTACGGATCAGTCGCCCGTCGAGATCATAGGTCCAGGCGTGATAGGGGCAGGTGAGGGTGGGCCGCCCGCCAAAAGGCTCGCGGGCGAGCATGGCATTGCGGTGGCTGCAGACATTGTGGAAGGCCTTGATCTCGCCCGTGCGGTTGCGCAGCAGGATCAGCGGCCGGCCCGCGATCTCGACCGGCTTGCCGTCGCCCGGGCGCTTCAGCTCGTCGGCGCGTCCGGCATAGATCCACCCCGGCGCGAACAGCAGGTCGTGCTCCTGCTTCAGGAAATCGGCGCTGGTATAGGCTATGGAGGGCAGGCCAGAAGCCTGGGCGATGGGACGCTGCACGGCCTCGATGGCAGTGCGTCCCAGAATATCTTCGATATGCATCGTGGCGGACCTCGCTTCGCAATCAGACTAGCGTCGGGGGTTCGAGGCTCATGTGCCGCAGCGACATGAAAACGCGGCTATCCGACGAAGTTTTGCTCGATTGGGGTTCAGGCGGGCTGGCTGCAGAGCTTGTCCATCAACCGCCCCATAAAGGCCTCGCACAGCGCGATCTGGTCGAGCTCGATCCACTCATCGGGCTTGTGGGCCTGGGCGATGTTGCCGGGTCCGCAGATGACGGTTGGGATGCCGACCTCCTGGAACAGACCGGCCTCGGTCCCAAATGCAACTTTGCTTACTGAATTGGCGCCGGTCAGCGATTTGACGAAGGCGACGACTTCGCAATCGACCGGCGTTTCAAGGCCGGGGAAGGAGGAGAGCGGTTCCCAGGAAAAGCCGGTGTCCGGATCGACCTTGTGCATCTGGGGCACAAGTTCGTCCGCGGCAAAGCCCTGGATCTCGGCCATGAGGGCTTTGGGATCCACACCGGGGACATAGCGGAACTCGAAATCGAAATGGCAATCCTTGGGCACGATGTTCAGCGCGGTGCCGCCATGGACCGTGCCGGTGTGGATCGTCGAATGGGCCACGTCGAAATTGTCATCGAAGGGCCCGTGCCTGGCGACGTTGCGCGCCATGGCACGCAGGCGGGTGATGACCTCGGCAGCGTACTCGACGGCGTTCACGCCCTGCGGGGCAAGGGAGGAGTGACACTCCTTGCCGCGCACGTGACAGCGCATGCTCATCTTGCCCTTGTGGCCGACGATCACCTTCATCTCGGTTGGCTCGCCGATGATGCAGGCGCGCGGGCGGATGGGCATGTGGCGGAACATATCGAGCAGCCGGCGCACGCCCACGCAGCCGACCTCCTCGTCATAGGAGAAGATCAGGTGGATCGGCGTGCTCGGCTTGCGCCGCACCATCTCCGGTACCTTGGTGAGCACCACGCCGAGGAAGCTTTTCATGTCGGCGGTGCCGCGCCCGAACAGGCGCTTTCCCCGCGTGGTGATCTTCCAGGGATCGCTCGACCACTCCTGGCCATCGATCGGCACCACGTCGGTGTGGCCGGAGAGCGCGATGCCGGGCTTGTCTGTCGGACCGAGCGTGGCGTAGAGATTGGCCTTGGCGCCGGTCTCGTCATGCACGAGCTGGCTTTCGACACCCAGCTTGCCCAGGTAGTCGCGAATGAAATCGATGATCTGGAGGTTTGAATTCCGGCTTGTGGTATCCATCGCCACCAGCCGGCGCACCATGTCGAGACTTGCAAGCGCTTCTGCCAAGACGAACTCCTGCCAGAGTTTCAGGCCGATTTGACCATGGATATCCGCCCGCGGGAAAGGCCGGCGAATGCGCGACAGGGTGGCGAAATCCGCCGCCCGGGCGTGTTCCTCCGCCGCGATCCACAGGGGCAGGCGGCACCCGTCGTTTTCGATTCTCCCCATAGCGGCCGCGACTATCCCGAAGACTTCGGCTATTCAGCACCCCTCGACCTGCTGCGCCGGGCCGAAGACGCCTTTGTCGACGAATTGCTGGACGATGCGCCCGGCGAAGGGATTGCCCTGCTGACGGCCTTGTTTCCGCGCAGCTATATCGATCCGAACCGGCACGAGGCCGATATCGACGAGACCCTGCTGGCGGAGCCCTGGCCCCATGGCGCCGAACCGAGCCGGCGCAGCGAACGCGGCCTCGGCCTGCTGCGCCGCCTCGTGAGCCCGCAGCTCGCCATCTATGACCGGCCGCTCGCAATCAGCGAGGTGGAGAATCGGATCGCCGCCTTCTATCGCCCGTATCACGCCGAGCTGAAGTCGATGCTGGATGCAGCCCACGAGGCATTCGGCGCGGTCTGGCATGTCGACTGGCATTCGATGAAGGCGATGGGCCGGGGCCGCAACGCAACCGGGCGGGCGGATTTCGTCCTGGGCGACCTCGATGGCGTTGCTTGCGCCGGCGCGTTCACCGCCGTGGTGCGCGATTGCCTGACCGGGATGGGCTACAGCGTGCGCCTCAACGATCCCTTCAGGGGCGCGGAACTGGTGACGCGCTACAGCGATCCGGGGCGCGAGCGCCACAGCCTGCAGATCGA
>CAZQLF010000239.1:0-5338 GCA_964594035.1 uncultured Rhodospirillaceae bacterium
GGGTGTTTTCCGATGGCCCAGTCGACATGGGCGTCATACGTTTCCCACTGATAATTTCCTTCTTCGGGCTCGATGCACCGCCACTGGAGCGGCACGGCCGCGCCACCGAAGGCCGCCAGGAATTGCTGCTGCTGCTCGGGCGCGAGCGGGCTGTCGCCCAGGCTGCACCCTAGCACCGTGGGCAACTGCGGATACTGCCGATGTCGCACTTCGAGCCGCTGGGCGATGTCGGCACCATCTGCCGCGATCATTGCTTCAACATCGGCCTGGTGATGCGCGCCACCCGCGACACCATGCTGATCTCTCCGCCACTCTCGTGGCGCAAGGGCGAGATCGACGAGTTCATGGAACTGACGCGCAAGGCCCTGAATCTGACGCTGGCGGATGTAAAGCGGCGGTTCTGATCTTTCCTGGGCCCGGCGGCCATAGCGGCCGGACTCCAGCGGGCTGGCGCAGGAGATGGATATGAGTGATTGGAAGTTCGAATTGGTTGCGGCACCGGCCGCCGGCGGCAGGACCCAGGGCTTCGTCGATTGGGGCGATCCGGTTCTGTCCGGCTGGCAATGGCCCTATGTGGCCTTCAACGGCACCTCGCCGGGGCCGGCTCTGCTGGTGACCGGTGGCATCCACGGCTCCGAATACGTCTCCATTGACGCCGTGATCCGCCTGGGCGCGGCCATCGACCCCAAGAAACTGCGCGGCCAGATCCTCTGCCTGCCGGTGATGAACCCCTCCGCATTCTGGGAGCGGGCCGCGTATGTCTCGCCCGTCGACAATCTGAACCTGAACCGCGTCTTTCCAGGCAAGGCGAAGGGCAGTTTTACCGAGCGGCTTGCCTATCAGCTCGTCCAAAAGGCCATGCGCCACGCCGACGCTTATATCGATCTGCATGGCGGCGACGTGCCGGAGGCGCTGGTACCCTTCAACATCTACTACGAGACCGGCAATGCGACGGTTGACGGCAAAAGCCGTGCCATGGCGGAGGCCTTCGGCGCGCCGGCCATGCTGCTTCAGCGCGCCAGCGGGGCGCCGATCGCGGGCCTCGCCTATGCAACGGCCGCATCCATGGGCATCCCCGCGATGCTCGCAGAGGATGGCGGCGCCGGACAGTACGACGCCGCCATCGCGACGCGGATGCATGACGGGTTGCAGAACGTGCTGCGCGTTCTCGATATGATTCCTGGCGGCGCGCGCAATATGCCCGCACCCCGGCGCTTCGAGAAATTCAACTGGGTGCGGACCCAGGGCCCCGGCTTCTTCCGTTCCGAGGTCAAGGTGGGCGACGAGATCAAGGCCGGTCAGCCTTTGGGCAAGCTGGTGGATTTCTTCGGCCACACTCTCGAGGACATCAAGGCACCGGATGGCGGACAGATCCTGTTCATGGTGGTGAGCCCGGCCATGTCAAAGGATGGGCTGATCTGCGGCATCGGCGTCGAGGCCGCGTAAGCCACCTTAGGCAGCTACACGCTCCGCCGGCAGATAGACCGTTGCGGTGGTGCCGACACCCGGCTCGCTGGTCAGTTCAAAGCGGCCGCTGTGGAGCTCGACGAGCGCGCGAGTGATCGGCAGGCCAAGGCCCGTGCCGGTGTATCTGCGCGACAGCGAACTGTCGATCAGCCCGAAAGGCTCCAGCGCGCGAGGTATGTCACCGGCGGCAATCCCGATGCCGGTGTCACGGACGCGAAAGCCGATGCCTCCGCAGGGCTCGCGCATCCCCTCCAGCACAATATGGCCGCCCGCCGGCGTGAACTTCACCGAATTGGACAGCAGGTTCAGAAGCACCTGGCGCAAAGCACGCCGATCGCCCTTCACCGGCGGCATGTTCGCCGGCAGATCGATCGAGAGCGTAAGGCCGGCCGAGCTGGCCCGCTCGCGCACGAATCGGCTTACGGTATCGAACAGTTCGACCACATCGACAATGTCTTCTGTCAGGTTCAACCGGCCGGCTTCGATCTTCGACAGGTCGAGCAGATCGTCGATGATGGAGAGCAGATGCAATCCGCTGTCGTGGATATCCTTGGCATAGTCGCGATAGCGCTCCCCCACCGGTCCCAGCATCTCGCCGGCGAGAATCTCCGAAAACCCCAGGATGGCGTTCAAGGGCGTGCGCAGTTCATGGCTTACATTGGCCAATAGTTGCGATTTTGCCTTGTTGGCGGCTTCGGCTTCCTTGCGTGCGATATCCAGCTCCTCGCCCGCCTGCTTTAGCTCGGTGATGTCGCGTATCGTGCCCTCATAAAACATCAGCCGGCCCGCTTCGTCGCGCACGGCGCGCGCATTTTCCGATATCCAGATCTGCTCGCGCGTCTTATGGCGATAGATTTCCGATTCGAAATTTTCGACCTGGCCGTGCTCGCTCAATAGCCGCATGAACTCGGCACGCCGTCCCGGCTCCACATACCATTCTGCGGCAATGTCGTTGACGGAGCGCAGCATCTCTTCCTCACTGTCATAGCCGTTCAGACGCACCAACGCCGGGTTGGCACGCAGCTGGCGCCCCGCGGGGCTTGAGCGATAGATGCCGTCGATAGCGTTGTCGAAGATGCTGCGGTAGTCGCGCTCGGCGGCGATCAAGGCCTGCCGGTCGCGCGGTACCTTCAGGAGACGCCAGCAGAGAAAGCCGGCCACAAGCGCCAAAGCGGCGCTCAACAGAACGAAGAAAGATATCGGATCGGCCATCAGGCGTATTCCGCCTTCGACGCGTTACCAATCCCCTAAGTTCATCCCCAGAAGCCGCAGGCGATTCGCAGTCCCGTGTTGGCCTAACAGCATTCCTGCTTGCCGCAAAGCCCAATCTGGCCGGGCAAGAGCGCACCTTGGGGAACACCGCTACTTTGCATCGTGAAAGATGATCCCCAAGGTCGCGCGATGGCCGCTGCGGATTTTGCTGACGCCATGGCGCATGCGGGCGCGGTAATGGCCGCGCTGACCCGGTACCGGCCGTTCGTTAACGGCAAACAGCACCGCATCGCCCTGAGCCAGCGGCACTACCTCGGCCCGCGACTGCATGCGCGGGCGCTGCTCGGCCAGGATGAACTCGCCGCCCTCGAAATCCCGTCCGGGTTGGCTCAACAGGACGGCCATCTGGATGGGAAAGGCGATGTCGCCATAGAGGTCCTGATGCAGCCGGTTATAGCCGCCAGCGGCATAGCGCAGGATCAGCGGCGTGGGCCGCTTCTGCCCTGCCGCATGGCACGCGGCGGTGAACCGAGAAAGAGTATGAGGATAGGCAGTCTTTTCGCCGAGGGATTTCGCCCAGCGATTGGCAACATACGCCAGATGCGGATAGGCCTGGGTCCGAAGTGCGGCAATCAGCGGGGGCAGTGGGTAGGCGAGATACTTGTATTCGCCTTGACCGAAGCCATGGCGGGTCATCACCACGGTTGAGCGAAAGCGCGCATCATCGTCATACCAGCCGGCGACTTCGCGGCATTCCTCCGCCGTCAGGACATGCGCAAGGCGAGCGTAACCGAGATCATCGAGGCTGCGCCCTGCCGCCTCCCAATCGACGGCGGTGACGCGTTTGGCGATATCCTCTGGGTTCTTCCAGGACATGGACGGAAGATAGGGTCGCACACAGCGCCTCGCTGCCCGATTCTTGCTGCCCGCGGTGGCTCCCAAGATCCGGCACTCACCCGAATTTGTTGTTCCGTGCGAAGCCCTTGGGCGGCAGGCGGCCGGCCTGGCTGCGTTGGCCCCGCCACTCTGCCAGCGCCGTCTCGGTCATGGTGCGCTGATCGCCCTGCTTCCAGGTAAGGCCCTCCTTGTAATTGAAGATCTTCACATCCGAGAGCCCGCCATCCTTGTAGCGCTGCAGGATCACGCCACGTCCGCGGGTCATTTCCGGCAATTCGCCGATTGGGAACAGCAGCAATTTGCGGTTCTCGCCGACCACCGCAACCGTATCGCCCTCGACCGGCGCGCAAGCCGCCGCCTCCACGCCCTCGGCCAGGTTCAGAACCTGCCGGCCGGCGCGGGTTTGCGCCACGATCTCGCCCTCCGGCACGATGAAGCCGCGCCCGTCATGAGACGCCACGACCAGCTTGCGCTTGGGATCGTGGATGAAGATAGAGACCAGATCCTGATCGTTGCCGAGATCGATCATCAGGCGGATGGGTTCGCCATGGCCGCGCCCGCCGGGCAGCTTGTCCACGCCCAAGGTGTAGAAGCGGCCGTTGGTGCCAAAAACCACGAGCTTGTCGGTGGTTTCAGCCTGCAGGATGAATTTTCCGCGATCGCCCTCCTTGTATTTGATTTCCGCTGGATCGCCGCCATGGCCTTTCTGCGCCCGGATCCAACCCTTGTCGGAACAGATGATCGTCACGGCTTCGCGCTCGATCATCGCCTCGGTCGGAATATCGATTTCTGCCGGCGGTGCTCCCGCATGAGTACGGCGCTTGCCGAGCAGCGTTGCCGGGCCAAATTTCTTGCGCACCTCGGCGAGCTCGCCCGAAATCCTATCCCACTGCTTGCCCTCGGATTTCAGCAGTTGGCCAAGTTCCTTCTTCTCCTTCAGCAACCCCTCATGCTCCTGGCGGATTTCGATCTCTTCGAGCTTGCGCAACGCGCGCAGCCGCATGTTGAGGATGGCCTCGGCCTGGACCTCCGTCACCTTCAGGCGTTTGATCATCACGGGCTTGGGCTCGTCCTCGCGCCGGATGATCTTGATCACCTCGTCGACATTGAGATAGGCGATCAGGTAGCCGCCGAGCACTTCGAGCCGGTGATCGATATTCGCAACGCGGAACCTGGTGCGGCGAATAAAGACGTCGCGCCGGTGGTCAAGATAGGCCTGGAGGACTTCCTGCAGCGACATGACGCGCGGCGTCTGCTCGGCGTCCAGCACGTTCATGTTAAGGGGAAAGCGGGTCTCCAGATCGGTCTGACGAAACAGCGATTCCATCAGCAGCGCCGGATCGACTGTGCGGCTGCGCGGCTCCAGAACGATACGGACTTCGGCTGCGGATTCATCGTGGATGTCGGCAAGGAGTGCCAGCTTGCGGTCCTGCAGCAGCTGCGCAATGCGCTCGATCAGGCGCGATTTTGGCACCTGGTAGGGAATCTCCGTGACGACGACCTGCCAGACGCCGCCCTTGAGTTTCTCGACCTGCCATTTGGCACGTAGCCGCAGCGAACCGCGGCCCGTGCGATAGGTTTCGACAAGGGACTCGCGGCCTTCTACCAGCACGCCCCCGGTTGGAAAATCCGGGCCCGGCATCAGATCGACGAGCTTGGCAACGGTCGCCTTGGGAAACTTGATGAGGTGAAGCAGCGCATCTCAAACCTCCGCCAGCTTGTGCGGCGGTACGCTGTTCGCCATGCCGCGCGCGAGCCACGC
>CAZQLF010000240.1:0-3130 GCA_964594035.1 uncultured Rhodospirillaceae bacterium
AGCACCACGTTACCGAACTCGAGGCGATGTGCTCCGCTGACGAGTGTTGGCCACGTCCACCTGATCGATCTGCAAAGAGACATTGCAGCGATAATTCGCAGCCTGAAGGCCCGCCTCGATATGTTCAACAAGGGTAATCAGTGGATCTGGTATCTCGACGGGACCTATCCCCGAAACCTGAGCCGCTCTGACAAGTTTGAAAAATACGGTCATAGCGGGCTTTGCCTCTGGTACATCATCGAGGTTCGGCTCCGCGCGGCGTATTACGCGAAGATAATGGCGCAAAATCCGAACGTGTCGGTGCATCGGGTGAGGCTGGAGGACATCGCCACGGCCGCGGGCGCCGGCCGCCTGCTGGCCGCTCTGGGCGTGCCCAGGGCGGACGGTGAAATCAGGGTGCCGCCACCGCAGAACGTCGGTGGGATCGCCTTGCCCTGGCAGCCGAACGAAAAGGAATTTCTGCCCAAGCTTATCGCGGCGGCGCAGTTCGACGCCGATGCGCTCGCCCAGGCTGCCATCGAGAAGGGAATGAACTTTCAGCCGGGATTGCCGGGGATCCAGGGCGGGTTTGTACCGACGACCTAGTTCGCCGGCGACACGGAAAAACCGTGCGGCTCCTGCTTCTCCTGATGGATCGTCCACATGCGAAAGTAGGCCGCCTCGATATCCCGGCAGGATCGAGCGCTGTCGAACAGTGGCATTGTCAGGCGATTGCGGGCCAATTTTTCCCTGACCGCTGCCAGCATTTCGGGCTGCCTGGCGAAGCCAAGCGCCTTCGCCTTGTAATCCTCGATGCTCGCGGTCACCAGTTCGGGTAGCCCGATTGCGTGAAGCAGGCTGCCAGCCACGCGGGCGGGAAAGCTCGTTCCGGTGCAGGTGAGAACCGGCAAGCCCGCCCAGAGGGCATCGCTCGCCGTCGTGTGGGCATTATAGGGCAGGGTGTCGATGAACAGATCGGCCAGCCGGTGCCGCGCGAGATGATCGGCGGGGAGGGCGCGGCCGGCGAAAACAAGGCGCCCCGGATCCACTCTGCGGGAAGCGGCTTCGCGGCGCAGGTTCTCGGCAACCCAGGGATTGTCGGCAAGCAGCCAAAGCACGCTGCCGGGCGCAGCCTGCAGCAATTCCATCCACAGCGAAAACATTGCCGGAGAAATCTTGTGGTTGTTGTTGAAGCAGCAGAAGACGAAACCCCGCTCCGGCAATCCGCAGTCGGCGCGCGAAGGGGTGCGCTCGGCGATCACCCGCCGCGAGTCGTTGACCTGATAAGAGTGGGGCAGATAGACCAGCTTCTCGTCGAAATAGAACTGCTGGCTCTCCGGCACGATGAAGGGGTCCACAATTGCATAGTCGAAAAAGGAAGCGCCCATGGTGCCGGGATAGCCGAGATAGGAAACCTGTATCGGAGCCGGACGATAAGCGGCGATGCCCGGCCGGGCATGCTTGGTGTATCCGGTCAGATCGACCAGGATGTCGATCTCCGCGCGCCGAATCTGCTGGGCCGTCTCCTGGTCCGACAGTGGCCCGGATTCGTTGAAAGTGTCGAAGGCATGGCGTAGACGGTCATTCATGGCGGATCGGTCGTTCGGGCCGATGGAAAAGGCATGAAGCTGGAACCTCGACCGGTCGTGCAGTTCGAAAAGCCGGGCCGCCAGAGACGCCACCGCATGGGTGCGGAAGTCGGCGGAGAGATAACCGAGCCTGATCTTCTGGTGCCGGTACGTCGTGTCCGGCCACGCGGGTCCTTTCCTGTTGGCAAGGGCAAAGCTCGCCTCGCGGCGTGCGGCATCCAGATGCAGCTGGGGATCGTCAGCGATCACCAGGGCGAAGTAGCCCATAGAGCCTTTCGGAATCGAAAGGATCGCTTTCGCCACGGATTCCACATCTGCCTCGCCGCGCCAGTCGCACATTCTGCGGCGGGTGAAGGCAAGGTCGACGATTGCGCGCGCGTCGGCCGGATCCAGGTCATGCGCCCGGGCAAGACAAGCCGCCGCCTCATCCAGGCGCTTCAGCTCGGTCAAGAGGGCGCCGAGATTGCCATAGGCTTCGGCATAGTTCGACCGCAACGCAATGGCGCTCCGGTAGCAGAGAAGGGCTTCCTCCAGTCGCGCCTGGCGGCGCGGATCGTCTTGCGATTCGCCCGCGGGCTCCATCAGGCGCAACGCGTCGGCGAGGTTGACCCACGCCTCGGGCAGTCGGGAATCGAGCTCGATAGCCCGGCGGAAACTGGGGATTGCTTCGTCGAGTTTCCCCGCCTTCTGAAGCGCGACGCCGAGATTGTTGTGGGCCATCGCCAAGCGGGGCTGGAGCTTCAGGGCGGCGCGATGGCTTTCGGCGGCATCCTCGAAACGGCCCAGTGCCGCCAGCGCCAAGCCCAGATTCGTGTGCGCGCCGGCGAGCGATGGTTTAAGTTTTGCCGCGCGCTTCAGGCTGGCAACCGCCTCTTCCGTTCGTCCGGCGGCAAGAAGAGCGTTGCCGAGATTGTTGTGAATTTCGGCATAGCCGGGCGCGAGCGCGGCTGCCTGGCGATAGAGGTCGATGGCTTCGCCGAGACGGCCCATCTGGTGAAACCGCCAGGCGGAGGCGGCAATCTGCTCAGGGGAGTTTGGCGCCACGCCGCGTCATCCGATCATGGTCACGGCGTCAGTGTCATGCCCTCGCGCGCGACTTGGCTGCCCGGCCGCGCCTTGGTGAGATCGCCGGCGAGGCGATCCATGAAATCGTCGTCATGACTGGGATCGTGATGGAAGGCGACGAAGGTTTTCACTTTCGCAGCATCCGCCAGGCGCACGCCCTGGCTCCAGGTGGAATGGCCCCAGCCGGTATGATGCGTGTATTCGTCATCGGTGTATGTCGAATCGTAGATCAGCATGTCGGCGCCTTCGACCAGCTCCAGGATGTTGGTATCGAGCTGGTCCGCGAAATGCTCGGTGTCGGTCACGTAGCAGATCGAGCGGCCGTCATACTCCACTCGATAGCCGGTGGCATCGTTCGGGTGGTTCAGCTTCGCCGTCCTCAGCACCAGCCCGTCATGGGGTCGCAAGACCTCGCCGGCGCTGAAATCGTTGAAGCTCGTCGTCGCGGCGAAAATGTCGATGGGCACGGGAAAGAGCGGCGCCACCATCATGGTGCA
>CAZQLF010000240.1:3230-5336 GCA_964594035.1 uncultured Rhodospirillaceae bacterium
GGGCAGGCGATGCTGCCGCGCACGCCCCAGAAGGTCACGGAAAAGGTCCCCGACATCGCCCTCAAAAAATCAGAATCCTGAGGCCGTGGCAACGGGGAAGGTCGCATGGCAGCAGCAAATTCCCTTGACTCGTTATGGGTCTAGCCACTGAAACGAAACGGGAAACGGTTGCGCAAGTGTAGTCGACCCGTCACGCTTCTCCCATGAAATGGCCCGGAGGGCAGGCTATGTCACGTCCGGGCGGGGATGGGGCGAAAGGTTTGGGCGGCGGGGCACCGATGCGCGAGCGCACGGATTGGCCCGCCGTTGCCTTCGGAGTCAGCCTCGCCTGCCTCGTTGCCTTCCAGCAGTTCAAGCTGCCGCCGGTCCTGCCGATCCTGCTGGAGGCTTATCACTGGGATCGCACCGTCGCTGGCGGGATGATGGCCATCTATGCGCTGGTTGGCCTGCTGTTTTCGATCCCCCTCGGACACGCGCTCCAGCGCCGCGGCACGTTCTATCCCTTGCAGGCCGCCCTCGGGGTGCTGCTGCTGGGCGATCTGCTCACCCTGGCATTTCCCAGCAACGCCTGGCTGGTGCTGGCGGCACGTGGCCTGGAGGGGGCCGCCTATGCCCTGGGGGCGATTGCCGGACCCGCTCTGGCCAACCGCAGTGCCGCTCCCCGCGACATCGGGTTCGTTGTCGGGCTGACGGCGACATGGATCCCCGTGGGACAGCTGGTTGGTGCAGGGCTCGCTCTGGTCGTGTCGTCCTGGCAGGGCCTGTGGATCGCGGGCGCTGCTGCCACATGCCTCCTCGCGCTGTGGAGCGCCGGCCTTCGCAACCATACGGCGCTTGCGGCGCCGGCAGCGGCTGCGCAGCGCCGCATCCGCCCGACCACCCAGCAGCGCTATGAACTCTATCTGACCGCGGCGATCTTCCTGCTCTGGTCGCTGCAGTATTTCGCCTACGTCACCTGGCTGCCCGAGTATCTGGTCGAGGTCCTGAAACTGAGCGTCACCGCTGCGGAAGCAAGCTACGCGCTGCCTGCGATCATGATCATTGTATTCAACCTGGTGACTGGGGCACTGCTCAGTCGCGGCGCATCGTTGCCGGCGATGCTGACCTGCGGGCTGCTCTTGCAGGCCGCGATCTGGTGGCTGATCCCGTTCACCCACGGTGCGGCCGAAGGCCTCGCTTCTCTGGTTGTCTACGGAATCGGTGCCGGGGTGACGCCCACCTGCCTGTTTGCCTTGCCCGCCACGATCCTTGGCCGCGCCGGCGCGCCTACGGCCTTCGGCTATATGATGAGCGGGCGCAATGCCGGCGTTTTCCTCGGCCCCATTCTGTTGGCGCAGGTCACCAGGACGCTGGGCGGCTGGGGTGCGGCCTGGCCGGTATTCGGGTCGACGAGTCTGGTCGCGGTGGCCGCAGCGATCGGCCTTGGCGCGGTCTTGCGCCGGCGCTAGGCGGGCTTACGGCACCAGGCGATAGCCACCGGGCTCGGTGACCAAGATCTCGGCCTGGGCCGGATCGCGCTCGATCTTCTGGCGCAGCCGATAGACATGGGTCTCCAGCGTGTGTGTGGTCACGCCGGCGTTGTAGCCCCAGACTTCGCCCAGCAGCGTTTCACGCCCGATGATACGTGGCCCCGCGCGGTAGAGATATTTCAGGATCGCCGTTTCCTTTTCGGTCAGGCGAATCTTCTTCTTGCCGGTGGCATCCAGCAGCAGCTTGGTGCTGGGGCGAAACGTGTAGGGGCCGATGGTGAAGACCGCATCCTCGCTCTGCTCATGCTGGCGCAATTGCGCACGCAGCCGGGCGAGCAGGATGCCCATGCGGAATGGCTTGGTGATGTAGTCATTGGCGCCGGAATCGAGGCCCAGGATGGTATCGGAATCTGTATCCGCACCGGTCAACATGATGATCGGGGCGCTGACGCCGGCGCGGCGCAGCAGGCGGCAGACTTCGCGCCCATCCATATCGGGCAGGCCAATATCCAGCAGGATGGCATCGAAGCGCTCCTTGCCGGCGATCTCGAGCGCCGCCTTGCCGGTTTCGGCTTCGCGGCCCTCGAACTCATCAACCAGGTGAACGTGCCCGGCCAGGGATTGGCCGCAGCTCTTT
>CAZQLF010000241.1:0-5336 GCA_964594035.1 uncultured Rhodospirillaceae bacterium
AAATCCCGGCGTGGATACGGTGATGCAGGACACCTACTACGTGGTGGCGCATTTCCACTACGTGCTGTCGCTGGGCGCTGTCTTCTCCATCTTCGGCGGCTTCTATTACTGGATCGGCAAGATGTGCGGCCGGCAGTATCCGGAGTGGGCGGGCAGAATCCATTTCTGGGTCACGTTCATCGGCGTGAACCTGACCTTCTTCCCGATGCACTTCCTGGGCTTGGCGGGCATGCCGCGGCGCATTCCGGATTATCCGGACGCGTTTGCCGGCTGGAACAACATCGCCTCCATCGGCGCCTACATCTCCTATGCCGGTACGATCTGGTTCGTGGGCGTGGTGCTCTACACGCTGTTCGCCGGCAGGAAGGTGGGCGCCAACTACTGGGGCGAAGGTGCGACGACGCTGGAATGGACGGTGAGTTCGCCGCCGCCCTTCCACAGCTACGAGGAACTGCCGGTCGTTAAGTAAGAGCGGCGTCAAGTAGGACGCCGTAAACGTGAGGCGAGTCGATTGAGCGACGCCATTCTCGAATTTGCGGCCACCGGCCGGGGCGAGTTCGCCGCGGCGCAAGAGGGCGCACGGGTCTCCGATTTCCTGCAGCTGTTGAAGCCGCGGGTGATGTCGCTCGTCGTCTTCTCGGGCTTCGCCGGGATGATGGTGGCGCCGGGCCATATCCATCCGCTGATCGCCGCCGTCGCCATCCTCTGCATCGCAGTGGGCGCCGGTGCCTCGGGTGCCATCAACATGTGGTACGACCGCGACATCGACGCGATCATGAGCCGCACGGCAAACCGCCCGATCCCCATGGGCCGAGTCGACCCGACGGAGGCCGCGGGCTTTGGCGTGGTCCTGGCAATCGCCTCGGTCGGGCTGATGGCGCTGGCGGTCAATCTGCTCGCCGCAGGCCTGCTGGCGACGACGATCCTGTTCTATGTTTTCGTCTATACGATCTGGCTGAAGCGCCGCACGCCGCAGAACATCGTCATCGGCGGCGCCGCCGGCGCCTTCCCGCCGATGATCGGCTGGGCCGCCGTCACCGGCCATATCGATCCGGCGCCAGTTGCGCTGTTCCTTTTGATCTTCATGTGGACTCCGCCGCATTTCTGGGCGCTGGCCCTCTTTCGCGCCGGTGATTATGCCAAGGCCGGCGTGCCGATGCTCCCCGTGGTTGCCGGCGCGCGCACCACCAAGCGCCAGATGCTGATCTATACGCTGCTGTTGTTCCCGCTGGCGCTTGCGCCCTGGGCCATGGGCATCGCCGGGAATGTCTATGGCGTGGTCGCCGCGGTGCTGGGCGCGCTGTTCATCGCGGCGGCGCTCTCGGTCTGCCGTGACAAGACGGACCGCAGCGCCAAGCGCATGTTTGCCTATTCGATCCTCTATCTATTCCTGCTGTTCTCGCTGCTCATCGTCGACCGCGCGCCGGGCCTGGCGGGCGGTTTGACGGGAGGGCTGGTGTGATCGACCGCAACCGCCGCACGCGCAACCTGGCGCTGCTCGCTGTCCTGGTGGGCTTCGCGGTGCTGGTCTATGCCATCACCATCGTGCGGATGAGCGGGGGCTAAGCGATGTTCGGCGATCGCAACACGCGCCTCAGCTTTGCGCTCATCGGCATCGTCGTCGGCATGGTGTGCCTGAGTTTCGCAGCCGTGCCGCTCTATCGCGCATTCTGCGCGGCCACCGGCTATTACGGCACGACACGGCGCGTCGAGACGGCAGCCACCGGCATCAGCACCCAGACCGTCGATGTGCGCTTCGATGCCAGCGTCGACCCGGCTCTGCCCTGGCGCTTCTTTCCCAAGCAGAAGCAGGTTCGCGTGCATCTCGGCGAGCCGACGCTGGTCTATTTCCGCGCCGAGAACACCGCCACTGTGCCGGTCAAGGGCCAGGCGACGTTCAACGTGCTGCCACTCGACGCCGGCCAGTACTTCAACAAGATCCAGTGCTTCTGCTTCAACGAGCAGACGCTGAAGCCCGGCGAGGGCGTCGACATGGCGGTGCAGTTCTTCGTCGATCCGGCCTACGACAAGAATCCAGACGTCAGAAACGCCACCATTACCCTCAGCTATACCTTCTTCCGCGCGGCCGACGACAAGCAGCCGGCCGGCGTGCAGCAAACCTCGCAACTGCCGGCGAACCCGCCGGCGGCCAATTGACCGTCACGCGCAAGCCACACCGGCAAGCCAAGGCAGAAAGATCGACCGATGACACCGACCCACGCCGAGACGCCGAAGCATCCCTATCATCTCGTCGATCCCAGCCCCTGGCCGATCGTCGGCGCCGTCTCCGCCGGAGCGCTGACCACCGGCCTGGTGATGTTCATGCACCATGTCGGCCCGTGGGAGGTGCTGCTGCCGCTCGGCGTCATCGGCATACTGACCACCATGTTCCTGTGGTTTCGTGACGTCATCGACGAGGGAACGTTCAAGGGCTATCACACGCCGATCGTGCAGATCGGCCTGCGCTACGGCATGGCGCTCTTCATAGCCTCGGAGGTGATGTTCTTCTCGGCCTTCTTCTGGGCCTATTTCAACGCCAGCCTCTTCCCGACCGACGTCACCGGCGGCGTCTGGCCGCCCAAGGGCATCCGCACCTTCGATCCGCTCTCGCTGCCGCTGCTGAACACGCTGATCCTGCTGACCTCGGGCGTCACCGTGACCTGGGCCCACCACGCGCTGCGCGAGGGCGACCGCCAGGGCATGCTGCAGGGTCTGGCCCTCACCATCCTGCTGGGCTTGAGCTTCACCTGTGTGCAGGCCTTCGAATACAGCCACGCCGCCTTCCACTTCACCGGCGGCATCTACCCCTCGACCTTCTTTATGGCGACGGGCTTCCACGGCTTTCACGTCATCATCGGCACGACCTTCCTGATCGTCTGCTTCTTCCGGGCGAAGGCCGGCCACTTCAAGCCGGATCATCATTTCGGCTTTGAGGCGGCGGCCTGGTACTGGCACTTCGTCGACGTGGTGTGGCTGTTCCTGTTCACCTGCATCTACTTCTTCGGCGCAGGTCCCGGCCCGTACGCGACGCATTAGTTGACTGTTCTTTCCACCGGACTTGCCTGCCGCTGTCCGCGCTGCGGACGCGGCCGGCTGTTCGCCGGATTCCTGAAGGTCGTGGAAAAATGCCCGCAATGCGGGCTCGATCTCTCGGCCGCCGACAGCGCCGACGGCCCGGCCGTGTTCATCATCTTCATCGTCGGCGCGCTCGTTGTGCCCCTGGCGATCCTGATGGAAGCGTGGTTCTCGCCGCCCATCTGGGTGCATATGGTTGTCTGGGGCCCGGTGATCCTGGGCGCTTCCATCGCCTTGCTGCGCCCCGCCAAGGCGATCATGATCGCCCTGCAATACAAACACCAATCCGGCGAAACCCGGCATTCCTGACCCGGCATTCCTGACATGACGTTGCGGGCGGCGTTGGCGTTCAAGCCGGCCTTCTGGCCGACGGTCTTCACGGTTCCTGCCGTGCTGCTGATGTTGGGCCTCGGCGTCTGGCAGCTCGAGCGCCTGCAGTGGAAGGAGGCGCTGATCGCCGAGCGCACCGAGCGCACCACGGCAGCGCCGATCGCCGTTCCGGCGAGTGATGCCGACGTCGCCAATCTCGAATACCGCCACCTCGCCGGCCATGGCGCATTCGCCCACGACAAGGAGATCTTTCTCGGCGCACGTTCGATGAACGGCAATCCCGGCTATCACCTGATCACGCCGTTCAAGCTCGACGATGGGCGCGTGGTGCTCGTCGATCGCGGCTGGATTCCGCTGGACCGCAAGACGGCCGACAAGCGCGCCGAAGGCAATGCGAGCGGACCGGCCAATCTCGATGGCGTGCTGCGCCTCAACGGCAAGCAGACCTGGTTCGTGCCGGACAACCGGCCCGATCTCAATTTCTTCTTCTGGGTCGATCTGCCGGCGATGGCGAAGCTGGCGGGTTTGCCCAACACGGAGACGCGCTTTTTTGTCGAGGCGGGGAAGGATCCCAATCCCGGCGGTTTTCCCATCGGCGGGCAGACGCGGATCAACCTGCCCAACGACCATCTGCAATACGCCATCACCTGGTTCAGCCTGGCGATTGCGCTTTCGGCGATCTACGTCCTTTATCACCGCCAGAAGGAAAAAGAAGCGAAGGACAAGAGCGCATGAACATCGCCAATCGGCCCCGGGAAAATCGTCCGGCTGCGTACGCGGAGCTCGAACGGCGCTTCCATCGCTGGACGGCGCTAAGAGAAGGCCGCGCCGTGCTCGATTGGGATACGGCGGTGATGATGCCCGAAGGCGGGGCGGAAGCGCGATCCGAACAGATCGCGGCTCTCGACGTGGCGTGCCACGGCATCATGACCGATCCGGCGCTGTCCGATCTGCTAGCGCGCGCCGGCGAGGCGGCGGCTGAGCTCGAGCCCTGGCAGCAGGCCAACCTCGCCGAAATGCGCCGGCTCTGGATCCACGCGACCGCGGTCGACGCCGACCTGGTGGAGGCGCTGGCGAAATCCATCGGCCGCTGCGACACGCTGTGGCGCAAGGCGCGGCCAGCATCCGATTTCGTGCTTGTGCTGCCGGAGCTCAAGACCTTGCTCGGCCTCGTGCGCCAGGTGGCGATAGCCAAGGCCGAGAAGCTTGGCGTCTCGCCCTATGAAGCCCTCCTCGATGAATACGAGCCGGGCATGCGGGCGGCGGAGGTCGACCGCCTCTTTGCCGGGCTTTCCTTCCTTCCGGCGCTGCGCGAGGCGGCGCTGGCCGAACAGGCGAAGCGTCCAACGCCGCTGCAACCAAAAGGCCCATTCCCGCTCGCCGATCAGCAGGGGCTCGGCCGGCGGCTGATGAACATCATCGGCTTCGATTTCAATCACGGCCGCTTCGACGTGTCGCTGCATCCATTCTGCGGCGGCGTGCGCGACGATGTGCGCATCACCACGCGCTACCGCGAGGACGATTTCGTCTCGGCCCTGATGGGCACGCTGCACGAGACGGGTCATGCGATGTATGAGCGCGGCCTGCCGGCGGACTGGCGGTATCAACCGGTGGGCTATGCCCGCGGCATGGCCCTGCATGAAAGCCAGTCGCTGTTGGTCGAGATGCAGGTCTGCCGCTCAGCGGAGTTCCTCGGATTCCTTGCGCCAATCCTGCGCGAAGCCCTCGGCATGGAGGGCGAGGCCTTCGCGGCAGAAAATCTCGCGCGTCTCTACGCGCGGGTCGAGCCTGGCTTCATCCGGGTCGATGCAGATGAGGTCTGTTATCCGAGCCACGTCATCCTGCGCTATCGCCTGGAGAAGGCGCTCGTCGCCGGCGATCTCGTTCTGGCGGATTTGCCGAGCGCGTGGAATGACGGCATGAAGGAACTG
>CAZQLF010000242.1:0-5323 GCA_964594035.1 uncultured Rhodospirillaceae bacterium
TTCATCGCCATCATCGCCCTTGGCCAGGTCACGGTGATGATCACCGGCGGCATCGATCTTTCCGTAGGCTCGGTGCTCGCCGTGTCGGGCATCGTACTGGGTCTGGTGATGAGCGGGGACTACTCCTTCTGGGTCGCCGCGCCGGCGGCGATCCTGGCGGGGGTGGGCTGCGGGGCGTTCAACGGCTATCTCATCTCCTATCTCCGGCTTTCGCCCTTCGTGGTCACGCTGGGCATGCTGAGCATCGGGCGAAGCCTGGCGCTGGCGATCTCCAACAACAAGTTTTTCTACCAGTTCGGCCACGACCAGAAGCTGCTGATCGAGCTGGGCGGCGGGCAGACATTCGGGATCGCCAATCCGGTGATTTTTCTCGTGATCCTGGCTCTGATCATGGCCTTCGTGCTCCGCTACACCAAATGGGGCCGGCATCTCTACGCCATAGGCGGCAACGAGCAGGCGGCGCGCCTCACCGGCGTGCCGGTGGATCGGATGAAGTTCGAGGTCTATGTGCTCTCCGGCTTCATGACCGCGATTTCCGCCATCCTATCGGTTGGCTGGCTTGGCTCCGTCACCAACGGGATCGGGCTCGGCTATGAACTTCGTGTGATCGCCTCGACCGTCATCGGCGGCGCCAATCTCCTGGGCGGGGAGGGCGGCGCTTACGCCGCCGTCATCGGCGCGGCGCTGATCGAGGTCATTCGCAACAGCCTGCTCCTGGCCGGCGTCGATCCCTACTGGCAGGGCACGTTCGTAGGCTTGTTCATCATCTTGGCGGTACTGCTTGAGCGCCTTCGGGGCCGCAAGGTGAATTGACGTCAGTAAGGCGCTTGATCAAAGGGAGGAAGCTATGAAGCGCTTGTTGCTGGCTGCCGTGGCAGTCGCGCTCTTCGCCGTCCCCGGAACCTCCGGCGCGCAGCAGAAATACAAGTTCGCCCTGGTTCCCAAGGCGATGAACAATCCGTTCTTCGACCTCGCCCGGGATGGCTGCATGAAGGGTGCGGCCGATCTCGGCAATGTGGAATGCGTCTATATCGGACCCGCGGAGCACACCGAGTCCGAGCAGGTTCAGATCGTCCAGGACCTGATCAGCAAGGGGATCGACGGAATCGCAGTTTCCTCATCCAATGCCGCGGCGATGGCGGTCGCCCTCAAGGCCGCCAAGGATGCCGGCATCCCGACCGTCACCTGGGATTCCGACCTGCTGCCCCAGGACAAGGCGGAACGCGCCGCTTTCATCGGCACGCATAACTACGATATCGGCGTCAACCTGGCGAAGATCGCCCAGAAGATGAAGCCCAATGGCGGCAAGATCTGCCTGCAGACCGGCGGCGCCTCGGCGGCCAACCACAACGAGCGCCTGCAGGGCATCCGCGATACGCTTGGCGGCCGTACCGGCACCGCGCCTCCGGGCGACCCCCTGAAGGGCGAGAACGGCTGGACCGAGGTGGCAGGCTGCCCGTTGATCACCAACGACGACAGCGCCACCGCCGTGCAGCAGCTTCAGGACATCCTGGGCAAGTATGGCGACCTCGACGTCTACATCACGACCGGCGCCTTCACCCAGTGGTCGGACAACGCCTTCCGCCAGGCGATGGAGCCTTACAAGGACAAGCTCAAGAGCGGCCAGCTCGTGTTCGTTTCGGCCGACACCCTCGGCATGCAGATGCAGCAGCTGAAGGACGGACTCAGCGACGGCCAGGTCGGCCAGCGGCCTTTCGAGATGGGACGGCTCGCCATGGTACGCCTGCTCGACCTGAAGCAAGGCAAGACAATCCAGGATCCGGAATATACCGGCCTCGATGTCTGCACCAGGGACAATGCCGATAGCTGCATGGGCAAATAGCCGATGCGGCCATAGGAAGTGCAAAAAGGGGGGCGGGTCGTCGACCCGTCCCCCGATTGCTTGGATGACGCTACGATCCGCCAACGGCGATTCCCGCCTGGACCTCGCCGATCGCCTGGTTGACCAGATTGAGCGCATTGGCCCGATGTCCGCCCTTGTCGCGCTCCGCGTGCTGGAGATTCCAGCGAGCGTTCTGGAGCGCGTCCAGCGCGGCCTGCATGTAAGGCTGACCGGCCTTCGCCTCTGCGATCGAGCCCAGCACTGCCCCGACACCGAGCACCGTCACACCCGCCAGCAGCGCCTCACGCCGGTCTTTGTCTTCCGAACAGGTCATGGTCCTCTCCCACATTGCTGGATGGTGCGACCCCCCGGTCTGCCGCAGCACATAGTCTGGTTGCTGGCGAGGGGCCGTCAATCCCATCGATGGGGATCAGCCAGGCAGGCGGTGCTCGCTGCGATCAATGGGCAAGCAAAAGGGCGAGCGGGCAGCTGGTGACGACTTTTTCCGTCGAACCGCCGAGGCCGAGCAGCCGGTCGAGTCGTCCATCGCCGAAGGCCCCCATGACCAGCATGTCGGCGCCGGCATCGCAGGCCTCGGCGATGACGGCGCGGCCGCGCTGCCTTGCGCTGAGGCCATCGCCCGCCAGGGCTCGGACCGTCACCGTGGCCCCATGCCGGCCGAGGAAGCTCTCGACCGGCCCGAACTCGGGCGCTCCGAAGCCTGCCAGGGTGACCCGCTCGAATCTGCCAGCGAGCTGGGCAAAGGCCTGGATCGCGCCGGCGGCCTGGGCGCTCTCGCTCCAGATGACGAAGGCGTGGCCAAGGCGGAGATCCTTGAGGCTCTTCGGTGTCACCAGCACCGGCCGGCCGGACTCGAAGATCGCGATCCGCGCGGCCTCCTGATAGGTCTTGCCCACCTGCTCCGTCGGCCGGGCGAGCAGGATAGCATCCTGAAGGCGGGCCAGGGATGTCATCACGCGATCGGCGACCTGCGGCTCCTCGACGAAGCGGCCGGCGATGTCGCCTTTCGAGACCATGTCGGCGTGGCGTTGCCTGGCACCCTCGACCTGCTGGCGCCGCTCGTCATCTTCCCGTTCATCATGGGACATGCCGTACATGGCCTCGCCAACGCTGGCCAGCACGGGGTAGTCTCCGCGGTCTTCCAGGAAGACGACATCGAGGGCGGCGCCGAGCCTCTTGGCGGCGGAGCAGGCGAAGGTGACCGCCTCTTCGCAGCCGCCCCATATGGGCGGCACCGCCAGCAGCGATTTCATGGGCTATTCGGCCGCCTCGGTCTTCGCCGCCACGAGGCGCGGCTGGAAGATGCAGTAGATCTTGCGCAGGTAGCCCTCGGACTTCCAGTCGCAGACGGTGCCCAACGGCACGAAGAAGCTGTCGCCGACAGTGAAGCGCTGTGCCTTTCCGGCGCCGTCGGTGAGCGTGACGCTGCCTTCCAGGATGTGCATCAGCTCATGGCGCGGGAAGGGGATCGGCTTGCGATGATAGGCCGTGGTATCCCAGACACCCACGCTCCACTGGCCCGTCAAGTCGCTGAACCACTCATGGGCATGCTGCGATGGCGCGCCGCTCAACAGCAGCTCGGCCGCCGGCGGTGTCGATTTGGCGTGCGCACCCTTGGGATTCGGCCGCAGCACGTTGAGAGCGCCTGCATCTGCCGGCTTCAGGCCGGGCGCGTCGTCGAAGATGACTAAGTATTTGCGCAGATAGCCGGGCTGCTTCCATTGGCAATGAAGGCCCTTGGGGATGATGAAGCTCTCGCCCGCGCGAATCGTCGTTTCGCGCCCGGCGGCCTCCACGATGGTGACCGATCCTTCCAGGATCAGCATGAACTCGTTGACCGAATAAGGCCCCGCTTTGGCGGTGAAGGCCGTGCAATCCCAGACGCCGGCCGAAAGGCCTCGCTCGGTGTCGTCGAGGTAGAAGTGGCCGCGCTGCACGGGGTGCCCGCTCTCGAGGTCCGAGGCCGGGATGTCGTCCCAGCGCTTGAGCTCGCCCACGGGTCCCTTGGGCTCAAACCGAGTGATCAGTGGCATTGCCATCGAAGATTCCTCCCTCGCCAGAACGGGCGCCGCCGCGCAAACCGTCTTGCCTAAAGTGGCAGATGTCGGTCCCAGGCTCAACAACGGTCGCGCAGACTGAGGGCTGGGATGGCGGGCCGGGCGAGCGCCTCTCGGCGTTTTGGTGCCCGCCTTGACGCCACGAGGCGGCTTCAGGTGCCGAAAAGTAGCAGTTCACCCAAAACGCGGCCGGAGATATTGTGCAAACTGCTGGGAGCCGATGCCCAGAGTCTCGACTTAGGCACGGAAGAAAATACCAAATTCATAGGAAATCGACATGACCAGGGAGATATGCGGCGATGAAATCGTGCGGCCGCAGGAAGAGGGGCAACGGCCATGGTCTATCGAGGAGGCATGGGTTGCCTATGCGTCTCCCTTTAACGACTTGTTGTTCCGCGCTCACGTCGTTCACCGCCGGCACTTTGATCCAAATCGGGTCCAGCTCAGCCAACTTCTCAGCATCAAGACCGGCGGCTGCCCCGAGGATTGCGGTTACTGCAGTCAATCCGCCCACCACAAGTCCGGGATCAAGGCTACCAAGCTGATGGAAGCCGAGCAGGTGATCGCCGAGGCCAGGAAGGCGCGCGACTCCGGTGCGACGCGCTATTGCATGGGCGCGGCTTGGCGCAGCCCCAATGCGCGAGACATGGACTCGCTCATCGCCATGATTGCGGGCGTCAAGGCCCTGGGCATGGAAACTTGCATGACCCTGGGAATGCTCGACGGTGATCAGGCTCGGCGGTTGAAGCAGGCCGGGCTTGACTATTACAATCACAACATCGACACGTCCGAGCGGTACTATAGCGAGATCATCTCCACGCGAAGCTTCGCAGATCGCCTAGAATCGCTGGCCAATGTTCGCGAATCGGGCATCAAAGTCTGCTGTGGCGGCATCGTCGGCATGGGTGAAACGCCGCTTGACCGGGTCGACATGCTTGTAACCCTGGCAAACCTTCCTCAGCACCCCGAGAGCGTTCCGATCAACATGTTGATTCCGATCGGTGGGACGCCACTCGCCGGAGCGCCGCCTATCGGGCCCATCGAATTCGTCCGCACCATTGCGCTTGCACGGATCCTGATGCCGAAGTCGCATGTCCGGCTTTCGGCAGGGCGCGCAGCCATGTCCGACGAAATGCAGGCACTGTGCTTCTTTGCTGGCGCAAATTCGATCTTCGTCGGCGATACGCTTCTGACGGCCGAAAATCCCGGCGAAGGCGAGGACGCTGCACTCTTTTCTCGCCTCGGCATCAAGCCAATGCAGATTGGTAGCCGGTGAGCGACAGCGTTCTCCCGCACGCTCCGGTTGGAAAGCTGCGGCCGACTAGCCATCGATGAGCCCACCGATCATCGTCTCCGGCACGGATACCGGCGTGCCGCCGCTCGACAGCGTGGCAATCTTGTA
>CAZQLF010000243.1:0-5315 GCA_964594035.1 uncultured Rhodospirillaceae bacterium
GCCCGGCCTGTGTGGGTGGGGGCGGTTCGGCATCGGCAGCGATACCGTGACCGGCTGGCCGGAAAGCGGGTTGGACTGGATGCGCAGCGGGCGCTGGACCTGGTCGTCCGCCAAGCCGCACTGGCCGGAATGGCAGAGCTGGTACCGCAGCCCGGCGGATTTCGGCAATCTGAGCGAAGGCCTGCTCGCCCGAGGATTTTCCAGGGATGACGTCGCCCGGATCATGGGCGGCAACTGGCTCCAATTCATGGACGCCGGATTCCGGCCGGACGCCTAGGGCCGGCAGCGTCCAATAACTGCACAGATGCAGAACGCGGACGCCTAATAGTCGAAAGCCGTGGCCGAATTGTCTCGCAGTTGTGACCTGTCGGGCACGCGGATGGCGTATCGTCGCACTCCCAAAGTATGATAGTTACGAGTACCGCATATGCATGATTCGTTTCTTTTTATCAGGATTTTTCTTAACGACTTAAGGACCTAGCGATGAGCAGGAGATTTTTGGGGGCTGCCATCCTCGGCGCACTCCTGGCCTTTTCGGGGGTAGCTGCCCACGCACAGGATACGATCCGCTTCGGGGTAGCCGCCGAACCCTATCCGCCCTTCACCAGCAAGGATGCCTCCGGCAAGTGGGTCGGCTTCGAAGTCGACCTGATGGACGCGGTCTGCGCCGACATGAAGGCCAAATGCGAGATCGTCGAAGTCGCCTGGGACGGCATCATCCCGGCGCTCCAGGCCAAGAAGTTCGACGTGATCTGGTCGTCGATGTCGATCACCGAAAAACGCAAGGAGGTCATCGACTTCACGGACCGCTATTACAAGACCCCGCCGGTGATCATCGGCCCGAAATCCGAGGCCATCAACATCGACTACAAGAACGCGGACAGCGTGAAGGGCAAGATCATCGGCGTACAGACCTCCACCATCCACGCCATGTTCGTGCAGAAATATTTCGGCTCGACGGCGACGGTGAAGGTCTATGACACCCAGGACAATGTGAACGCCGACCTGGTGGCGGGCCGCATCGATCTCGACATGGCCGATTCGACCGCGCTCTACGCCTTCCTGGCGACCGACGCCGGCAAGGACTTCGAAGTCAAATGGACGGCGCCCGCCGATCCGATCTTCGGCATCGGGGTTGGCGGCGGCATTCGCAAGGATGACACGGCGCTGAAGGATCGGCTGAACAAGGCCATCGCGGCGGTTCGCGCCAACGGCACCTATGACACGATCGCCAAGAAGTATTTCAACTTCGACGTTTACGGGAACTGACGCTCAGGCGAGCGACACAGCGCAGGGGCCAGCGTTTGCTGGCCCCTTTTTCATTCGAGGCCGACCGAGGTTTCCACCATCTCGGGATGCTCGACCTTGCTGCCCAGGACCGCCGGCTTGAACTGCGAATCCCGGCCGGTGCGCGCCATGTGCTCATGCGACAGGCGATCGAACCAGCCCTGGCGCATGATGCGCACCACGGGTGCGGAGATCAGGCGATCGGTGCGGAACTGGGCGTAGTTCTCGTTCATGATGCCGAGCTCCTGCTCGAAGCAGGCCACAACGTCGCGCAGTGTTTCCGGCAGCAGGTCGCCCGTCGGCTCGAAATAGAGCACGTAGCGACGGTTCTCCAGATCGGCGATGACCTGGAAATGCTTGCACTTAACCGGCAGCTTCGCAGTCACCGCCGCCATCGTTCCCATGACGTGTTCAACGGTCATCAGCTCACCCTGCAGGTTCTGTACATTGCCGCCCTTGTAGAGAAAGCGCACGACGGGCGTTCCGTTCTTCATCGCGCTGACCCGGATGACGTCGTTGATCGCATAGCGGTAGAGGCCACCGGTCGTGGTGATGATGACGTGGTAGTTCTGGCCAGCCTCCAGCTCATGGGCCAGCAGGGCGCGCGCATTCGCCAGGCCGAATTCCTGCTCCGGAACGAATTCGAAGAAGATGCCGTGGAGGGCCATGATCCCGTCGGGATCGTCATTGGCCTGGGGAATCGAGAACACGCCTTCGCTCGCCATGTAGCCCACGTCGCGAAAGCGGAAATCCTCGCCGCACCACTGCCGCAGGCTCTGGGAGAAATGCCCCATGGAGCCGCCGATCCAGCAGCCCAACGCCTGCAGCTCGGGCCAGTAATCGACGGGCCGCAGCCTTCCGTTCTGCTCCAGCGCCTTCGCCAGCAAGCGGGCGCGCTTCGGGTTGGGATGCAGCTCGTTGATCGCATGCACGCGCAGATGATCGGGCACCTTGAAGGCGACATTCAGCGTTCCGTCGTGGATATCGCGAATGAGCGTGGCGGCGTGCCGGTCGGCGAACTCGAACAGCGCGAGCAGGCTGCTTGGATTGCCGGTGAAGGCGAAGGTGCAGGGTTTGTCCACCGCCAGGCGCATCAGGAGATAGCGGCGCGCCTCGACATCGGCGACCTGGAACACGTCATAGGGATGGCAATAGGCGCGCATGATCGGGGGTGGCATGCGAAAGAAGATGCTGCCCGAGGTCGCGCCAAAGGCGTCGCCGCGCTCGGTATAACCGTCGATGGCCGCGTTCAGCAGGGCCATCACCGGACCCTTGAGCAGCTTCGGGTTGTCCAGCAGGCATTTGTAGATCCACATGCCGTGGGTCAGCTTGGAAATCGCCTGGCAACGCCGGGTGAACGGGATCATCTTCGGCTTGCCGCTCGTGCCCGTGGTGCGCTGGAAGAAGAACGGCACATCGCGCATCAAAACACGGCGCTCGCCCGCTACGATCCGGTCGACATAGGGCGCGATCTCGGGCCAGGCGCGGACCGGTACCTGGCGCTGATAGTCAGCGACGGTCGAAATTTTCCGGAAGCCATGGTCGCGGCCGAAGGCGGTGCCGGCGTTGCGGCGCACCAGCGTTTCGAGCAGCACCTGCTGGGTGCGGCGCGGATCGTCGTAGTGGCGCATGAAGCGGTCCACGGTTCGCTGCAAGCTCGCCCTGCCTGCGTCGGACAGCACTGCCATGGCTAATCTCCCTGTTTTCCGGGCATGACCATCAGGCACTCACCAGGCATTTCAGCGTGCGTTGAAACACATCGACCGCGCGTTCCCATACCAGCGCACGCCAATCATCCGTGTCGGGATAGAACACCTTGCGCAACTCGGCGGTGATGGCGCGACCCCGCTTGCTGTCGGGCTTGCCGCAGCGATAGAGCCAGTTGTCAGCGCGCAGCGCCTCCAGCAACTCCATCGCCGGCACCGTGCCGTATTCCAGCGTGATGCCCGTGAGCGCCGTCGGCGGCAAGGCCTGCTCGAGGGCCACCGTCACCGTGCCGACGACCTCCGTGGTCGCGGAATTGCCCTCCTCGGTCGAGGTCGCCTCCGGTCCATACCAGTCCTTGACGCGCTGATAGCCGGGATTCCCCAGTGCGTGATTGTTGTTGATCTCGCCGACGCCATAGGGGCCAAGCCCGCTATGCAAGTCGATGAAGGCCACATGGCGCGACCCGATGACCTGCCTTGCGATGATGTCGCGAAAGGTGCGGTTCGACCATGTCGGCGCCCGGCCGCCATAGAAGAGTCCATCGCGATCGGTGAACTGGCCCAGGCTGATGGCGCGCTGGAATTCGCGAAAGCCGTGTTTCTGGTTGAAGGCCATCAACACCCCTGCAGCAGCCTCACGGGTTTTCGCATCCCACTTGTCGAGGCAGAGCGCGGCGCGCAGCCGCTCATAGCCGGGATTGGCCGGGTATGCCCGGTCATGCTCGACGAAATTCCGGTTGAGATCGATGTTGCTTTCCGTCACCCGGCGGATGAGGGCAAAGCCGCTGGGGTTGATGGCGTGGATGAACAGAAGTGCGGTATCCGCCGGCCGGTCACCGGCAAGGCCGCTTTTCAGCAGGGCGACCTGTATGCCGGAACCGCAAAAACCCTCGACGCCATGCGTTCCCGACATGACGATTAATAAGCGTGCCGGACGCTCCGGCCCCAGCCAGGCGGTATCGGTCACCAGTTCGGCGCCCGTCGGCGATGGCGCCGGGTTGGTGTAGCTCACGATCGCGCTTCCAGCTTCAGTGGCGGCATCGCGGAACCTGCCGCCCGCCGCCACATAACCCGCCGAAAAGACACCCGCAAACCCCAACAACCACCCCCAATCCCCCGTCCGGCGAGTGAAGCAAAAGGTGGCAGATGTAAAAGTGACTTTATTAACGAAATACTAACGCCGCGCCTGCAAATCGGTGCGAGGCATCGGCGGCAAAACAGGTTAAAAGTACCACCGCTTTTGCCGCGGCCACCATGACATCCGCGCTGGCAATATTGTCTTAACCAGGAAATTTCCCGTTTTGGTGAGCCTCCTCTTCACCGCATGACACTGGCGACGAACTCTCCCGCTCCGCTGGGCCATCACCTGCGCCGCACGGTTGTACTGGCGCTGCCGGTGATGCTCGCACGTGTCGGTCTCGTCGTCATGCTGACGGTGGATACGATTTTTGCCGGGCGCGCCGGCGGCAACCAGCTCGCCTATATCGGCATCAGCATGGGCGTGCAGCTGATCCTGCTCGCCATCGGCATCGGCCTGCTGGTCGGCGCACTCGTGCTGACGGCGCAGGCACAAGGCGCCGGACGGCCGGCGGATTGCGGGCGCATCTGGCGGCTCTCCCTGCTGATCGCTCTGGTGCTCGGGCTCGTCTACGGCGCCATCGAGTGGCAGGGCGCGGACCTGCTTCGCCTGCTGGGGCAGGAGCCGGATATCGCCGCCGGCGGTGGTGCGGCATTGCGCATGTGGGCGCTGGGCATGCCCGGCATCATGCTCTATATGGCAACCACCAGCTTCTTCGAGGGGATCAGCCGGCCGGTCACCCCGATGATCGTCTGCATCGCCGGGAACCTGGTGAACCTGGTTCTCGGCTGGCTGCTGACTTTCGGCGCCGGCGCAATCGCGCCGATGGGTGCATCCGGCGCGGTACTCGCAACATCGATCACGGTCTGGGCGATGTTCGCCTTTCTCGCGGGCCGGGCGCTGTTGCTGCGCGATGCAACCGAGCTCGGCATTCATAGCCGCATCGGCGGGCAGTTTTCACTGCTGGGAAAAATTTTGCTGCTGGGGCTGCCGGTCGCACTCTCGGTCGGTTTCGAGACGAGCGCCTTTTCGGGTGCGTCCATTATCGCCGGTTGGGTCGGGCGCACGCCGCTCGCCGCATATCAGCTGGCCAACAACGTGACATCGTTCTTCTACATGCTGTCGCTGGGCCTGGCGACGGCGGCGGCGGTGCGCGTCGGCAATGCGATCGGCCGGGGCGACCCGCGCAACGTGGCGCGCGCCGGGTGGGCTGCCGTTCAGCTCGTGATCGGCGTCATGCTGAT